>JAILBM010000181.1 GCA_024680925.1 Butyrivibrio sp. | reverse complement strand
CTTTACAACTGTAACATCCTCATCATGATTTCTAACAGCAATTCCAGCTGAATCATAACCTCTATATTCTAATTTTGACAGACCATCCAATAATATTGGTGCTGCACTCTTTTTACCTGTATATCCTACTATTCCACACATGGGGACTCTCCTTATGAAACATATTAATATTTATATTTTATGGTTGCCATGATTCATATTCACCATATTCTAAAATATCAGCTATTCTCTTACATGCATTTCCATCACCATATGGATTACATGCATGTGACATTTTATTATACACTTCTTCATTTTCAAGTAATTCCTTGAAATTATTATAAATCGTTTCCTCATCTGTACCGACTAATCTAAGTGTTCCTGCGTCAACACCTTCTGGTCTTTCAGTTGTATCTCGCATAACTAATACTGGTTTCCCATAAGAGGGACATTCTTCTTGAATCCCGCCTGAATCTGTCAAACAAATATGGCACCTAGCCTCAAAATTATGACAATCGAATACTTCTATAGGTTCAATTATATGAATTTGCTTGCAATCGCCTAATTCTTCTTCAGCAGCTTTTCGTACAATAGGATTCATATGAATTGGATAAACAGCTTTGCACTCTGGATGTTCATCTAGTACTCTACGAATAGCTCTAAACATATGATGCATTGGCTCACCAAGATTCTCACGACGATGAGCTGTAATGAAAATCAGCTTTCCATCTCCAACCCATTCAAGTTCTGGATGTGTATAGTTTTCTTGCACTGTATGCTGCATAGCATCAATAACGGTGTTTCCAGTCACATAAATAGTTGCAGGATCCTTACCCTCTCTCAAGAGATTGTCACGGCTCAACGGTGTTGGTGCAAAGTTATATTGTGATATGATCCCAACGGCCTCTCTATTAAACTCTTCCGGATATGGACTATAAATATTATATGTACGTAACCCAGCCTCTACATGGCCAACAGGAATCTGAAGGTAAAAACATGCAAGAGCTGTAACGAACGTTGTTGATGTGTCGCCATGAACTAAAACTACGTCTGGCCGAACTTCATCAAGAACAGCTTTGATGCTGTTTAGGATATTTGTTGTTATATCAAAAAGTGTCTGTCTATCTTTCATGATATTCAAATCATAATCCGGCACAACATTGAAAGTTTCCAATACTTGATCCAGCATCTGGCGATGCTGAGCTGTAACACATACCACAGTCTCTATATTTTTTCTCTTTTTTAGCTCATTAACTAATGGGCACATTTTAATTGCTTCTGGTCTTGTGCCAAACACTGTCATTATTTTCTTCTTCATAAATGCTCCTTTATGTTATTAAATATATTTTGATGCCCTAATAACCTTTTTATTAAATAAATATGTCAATACAATAAACAGCACAATTGATTCTATTCCAAATATCAAAATGCTGATAATGTTAGATTGAATACTAACATATTTTTTTGTTATAAAAACTATAAACATAGATGCTATCATTATTAGTTCTGATGAAACATATGTTTTTATCACTTTTAAAAATACTATTTCAAACCCAATTATTCTTTTAAACTTTATCAATATGGCTATAAGAGATACTGCTGAAGCGATAATTGTACCCAAAACAATTCCATATAGCCCAATCCACATCGACAATAGAATGCTAATAACTATATTTATAATTCCTATCAACACACTATTCTTAGCAGCAGTTATGGTATCTCCCAAAGCATAAAAATATCTATACACTAAATCACGTATGACATTTGATTGCTGACCGAAAATATATATTAGACAGCAATAATAAACAGTCATAGTTGCATCATGCTTGAACTTTCCATGTTCAAACAAAAGCGAAATACCTTCTTGTCCAACTGCTGCAAATCCAAGAATTATTAAACATAGCACTGCATGAAAAAATACAGTTTGATTCCAAAATGTGCTTTGATTTCTATTCTCATTGATATTTTTCACAATTTTCGGATAACAATATATGAGCAAATTACCAATAATCAGAGAATTCACCATACCGGATATTTGATTTGAATAACTTAATATCGTAATGCTTCCTGCATCTAATCTTGAAGAAATAACGGTATCAACCAGCAATGATATCCTATATATCCCTGTACTAACTAAAACAGGAATAAAAAGATCAGCAAAATGTTTCGTTTTATCGTTAAATCTAAAAGAAGGTTTATATCTCCATCCAAGTTTTAATGCCACTAGTGTATCAATTATAAAATTGACCAGAAGTCCACCCGCTATTATCCATGAGTATTCATAGATTGAAATATTGTGATGAACCAACAACACAATTACTACAGCTAATTGTGCGATCAGGTTTATTACTTTAGGAGTATTAAATCTATTCTCGCATTGAAAATACGCACCTGTTACATTTGTAATAGATGATAAAAAATAAGAGATAAAAAGAATAATTAATATATTGCCAGATAATATAACAAAGTTCTCATCTCTATTAGTTAATATAGAGACTAGAGGGGTACGAATAAGGATAATAATCATTGATATAATCAATAGCACCCCAAAGACTGCAGTAAGAAAAGAATCTACTTCTTTTCTATTATTCCTTCTTACATATTCAGGAATTACAATAGTTGATATTCCTGCTGCAACGAAACTAAAAATAAAAGTGACAATATTAAATGAAAAATTGAACGCATCCATCTCAGCAGATGTACCAAAGTAACCTGCAACAATAGATGATTTCATAATTGTCAGAACTTGTATGAGGCAAGAAATAAAAATCATCAGTGCTAACGCAAGTACATTTTTATTTCCTCTAATCTTTCTAAACATTTAAAGCCCTTCCTAATATTTTTTTGTATTCGCTATATAGCCTTTTCCTTCACCAGCCAAACTATCAAAAACTTCTTTATTTCGGTGCTTTATAACTTTAGCAGGGTTTCCAACACATATAGCGCAATCTTCTATCTCACCTGCAACAACTGCTCCAGCTCCTACTACAACTCCATTACCTATCTTTGCTCCTGGAAGAATAGTAGCTCTAGCCCCTATCCAACAATACTTTCCTATAACCACAGATTTATTTATGAACCTATTATCATATGGAATATACTGCAAATCCTCAGAGTCATAATAATGATTCCTTGCCATTACTTGAACATCATGTGCAAAGATTGTACCTTCACCGATAGTAATACCCCCACCATCAGCAAACAGTTTGCATCCAAATTGAATATGTACGTTATCTTCTATATGTAATAATTCTGGGGCAAAAATTTCCACTGTTTTATCAATATATACATTATTCCCCTTATCAACTTTGCTAAGCTTTTTATGCGTAAAATACTTATTAATAATTGAAAACATTATTGTACTCCATTATTTCTATGATTCGTTAGTGATTGTTCACCTGTAAGTATCTCGTTTATATTATCTTATTGTGTACCTGCATTAAACTAATCTCTTCCGCATACATCGTTATATTTTTCTTGAAGGAATAGAAATTGCTTCTTTGCTTCCTCCTTTAGATTTTTGTTAATGCCACTTATTCCTTTTGAGTTAACTATGTTACTAATTTCTTCTTCCTCTAAATCTTTAATCTCAAAGTATTCAGGCCCTTTGGTATAGCATTCAATAGCATTTTTCACCTTTTCATCATACACAAGTGGTATGCAATGTTTTTTGAAGTATATTGACAAAATCATTGCATGAAAACGCGTTGAGTATATTTTATTGCATCCTTTAATTGTATTTATTATTGTATTTCTGTCATATTGACACAAAATCACCCTATCCTTTTTATCTGCTTTATTATATAACTGTTCGCATACCTTCAAATCCCCTTCTTGTTCACAAAATGGCAACAAGTATACATTACAATCAGCGGAGGTATGAAAATTAATTATACTTAATAATACTTCTTCATACTTTTCTTTGAAGGATACCAAATTTTTTCTATCAGACAAATCTATAGGAGCGATAGCAATACCATTATTAGCATCGTTGTCTTCATTTGATATAGGGCAATCCCAAAATCCTGCCAGTATCAAATCTGGTGCAAATCTGATATTATTTAACCCAGAAAACATATTAACCGAGTATAAGTCTCTAAAACATATATCTCCAACAAATTTAAATAGTTCTCTATATTTGTTAAGAAAGGTCTTTGTCCTAAAAGGGCCAAAATTGCTCCCTACAACACAAGACTCTAAGGAATGATCAATTGCATATTTCAAATTATTATATTGTAATTGTTCCTCTTTCTCTGATTTGTTCTCAGCAAATAAAGACCCACCTAACATGACAAAAAAAGTCTTTTTATTACAAAAGAAAAAATAAGGTTCACATCGAAACAATGTTCTTGTAATCTTCCCACAGGCCCTATACCAAATTGCATCTTTGCAAATTGGTATATAACCCATTGCTTTATAATGCTGTCTATATTTTTTATATGTCAGTATGTAGAAATTGGTGTTTGACTTATCTTTATACTCATTAATGAATGATTCTAAAAATAAATCATCTCCCAAATTATTCACCCAGTATCCCCAAATAACAGTTTTCATTATTTCACCATAGTTGTTATCAATATTTAGAATTCAATCTCCCTAATAGATTTAATAACCCAAACATTTTATATTTTACACATTGTTTAATTACCGTTTTTTTAATATCCAGTTTATCTGCAGTTATAAATGCTTTTTTTACTCTTTCATTGCTTGCAGCTTTTCTTATTTCTTTAATAGCATCATGTCGCTTCAAAGACCCAGAGGCTTCATTAACCAATGAAGCAAAAACATCTCTAATATATCTGTTGCTTCCATCTCTGGTATCTACTTGAAAGCAGTCACATAATTTTTGAATTTTTTCATCAAGCATAATATTTGTGTAAAACTTTACCGGCTTGAATCCATGGCTCAAACTTATATCTGATATTCTGTATGTATATACATCTGCTTCACATATTTTTAGCGAATCTACATGCAATAAATAATCATAAACAAAAACCGCATCTTCCCCATAACTCATTTCTTCAGGGAACCGCACTTGAAATTTATCAATAATATCCTTGCTAAATATCTTCCAACAAGGTCCTTGCAGTATAGGTGTTAATATGTACTCATATATGTGCGGTAAAAAATCTCTTATATTCCCCTCAAATGGTCGGATTGGATGTTTAATGCTAACACCATTTGTGTAAAGGCTACAATAAGTTCCCATTCCAAAATCATGTTCTTCTATCGTATCCATTAGTAGCTCAAGTGCATCATTTTTAAGCACATCATCCGAGTCTAAAAAAACAATATAATTCCCCGAGGCATTTTTGATACCGAGATTTCTCGCAGATGAAACTCCTTTTTTTTCATTCTTTAATGCTGAAATATTGGTATAATTCGTGGAAAAATCTTTGCAAATCTGAAAACTAGAATCAGTAGAATGATCATCAACTAATATAATCTCCCAATCATGATAATGCTGCCCAATAACCGAATTAATACATTCACATAGATAAGCGTCACTGTTATACACAGGAACAATAACTGATATCATTTTATTATTCATTGGCCATGTCTCCTTTTTTCTCTTTCGAAAGCAGAACACATGCCGACAACAAATAGAAAAAATACCACGAAAACCATTGTTGATCGACGGCAAAAATAATAATCATGACCCAAAAGAATATCTTTCTGTTTTTAGTTAAGCCGATAAATATTCTTGCTAACCAAACTACAAACAGAACTAATCCTATTATTCCATAGTTAAGAATAACATTAACAAAATTACTACTATAATTTACCACTCCAAATATACTTGCATATTGTAATGTTCCATAACCAAAGAGTTTTTGCCATGTTGTATATCTTGAAAAAAGGTTTATATTTCCCATCAGCCTCCATCGAGTAGAGCCCATTCTGGTTGAATGCAAATCTGTTTGTATTCCGCCTACACGTTTAAATATGTATTCAACTAATTGATATATATAATCATTTGTGTTGTACAAATATAAAAATATGCAGATAAATAGTATAACTAAAAATAATACGCGTCGCTTCGTCTTTTTTTCTCCTTTGCTATCCGCCTTTGTCATTAGATAATACATTGTGATTATTATCATGCCTAACACAGCTACCAAAGATGTAGTGAGCACTGTGCTGATGGCATATAAAAGTGCCAGTTTAATCCTGTTATTTGAAATAGCATGAGCAAATAAGACTAAAATATAGATTCCGAAATAGGATGGCTCCTGGAAAATACTGTTCGGACGAATATCTCCTGTGTTTGGATCAATATATCCAGCCCATCCATCATACTTACTCAGATTAAAAAGCGGTATTTTACCATCCCAAACAGAAACCCCAATATTCCCTAGCACAAATTGAATAAGAAGTATTGCTATTGCGAATAAAGCTATTACTTCTGCAATTCGAAAAAAAGTCTCTCTACATTCCGTATTCCAAATATATGAGACCAAAAAAGCATATATGAACCAGATCAAAAGGACTTTAATCTGATTGACAACATTTGCATTGCTCACACCCAGCATGGATATTAAACTGATAAGAGTCATTCCTAAACACAACTGTAGCAAAATCTTATTTTTAGGAAATCCAACTCTTTTACAAAAGCAAAGAAGCGCTAGTATTATGGCAAAAACATCATTAACCCTTAATGTTACGCTGCTTCCAAATTCTGCCAATATATATGGATCCAGTACTGGAGCAATAGCCAAGAAAAGTGCAACAAAACCGGCAAGCGAAAAGCTAATTACATATCTTCTGTTCTTGCGTGTTAAAGTATCACTCATTTTCTAATCCTCTCGCATATATGATCTAAAATTACATTCAATTCTTGTTCAGTGTCTGTATGCGAGTAATAATCCTCTGCACCTTTACAATAAAAATCATAGTTATTTTCAATAGTTTTTATTGCTGAAACTATATTGTCAACATCAAAACTCTCCACAGAAATGCCAGCCTTATGCGTATCAAATATATATTTTAATCCTGGGTTATCATTTCCTAGCATAGGAATACCAAACATCGCATACTCAAACGTTTTGTTAGGCGCACAGTAAAGAGCGTTAAGAATCGAATAGTCGCTTTTTACTGGGAAATATGATAGCACCCCAATATATGCATGGCTCGTAACTTGCAAGTGATCTGGTGGCGCAATAAATGGAATAAAGTAATAGTTCTTACTGTCAATTCCTTCATATATATTCTCTCCATTTGACATAACAACGAAAGCATAATCATCACCCAGTTTATCAACGGCATAAATATATTTATCCAGTGGGCGCTCTCTATGAATGATTCCTTGATACAGTATTATTTTTTTACCTTTCAATCTATCAATTATTCCTCTGGCATAATCATCCTCAATATAGGAACACTTTTCAATTATCTTTTCTTGATAAGGTTTATTTGATAAAATTAGCGGTTTTTCATTTAGCTCCCACCAAGCTTTAACAATATGTGCGCGATTATATTCAGGAACTACTACAGCCGCAGCATTGTTGCCTATTTTTTTTGCATCAAAAGCAAATGGGAATTTCGGATGGTATTTTAGTTTCTCCGATAGCTCCATCAATTGAAATACATAATTGTACTTGAGGATTCTTGTTCCTACATGTTTTAGCGCTGTATTTGATGTAAGCCAAATTACATCGTCCTTTTCATAAGATTTATCAATGATATTCCAAATTGCCTTTCGAATACCAAACATCTCATATGTCTTATGAAGAAGGTTTCTTTTTCTCTCATAGTTGACAGTTATAGGCTTAAATTGAATATATCTGTAATCATCTTTAAAATACTTGCTCTCTGTAGAAATCAAAACAGTTTCAATATGTTTTTTCTCAAGCATTTTCATTAGATTTACTACCGGCGGGCAAAGCATCACCTCGCCAATATGAACTATAAATATTTTCATGGTATAAGATTACCTTTCACTTCTTATCTGAAATTTTCATCTTTTATTGAACAATGATTCATAATTAGTCTAAGCACCTGATCGTTTTGGCCTGTAAAAATGTTTTCATCCTGTAATCTTGCATTATCTTCGGCATCTATTGAAGCAGGCTTCACCTGCCAGTTTTTCACCCAAACAACAGGAATATCATTCTTTATCTCCATGCATTTTAACCACAAATCGTCTGTTCGTAAGCATAACTGTATAATGGCTTCCACATCAAATGCATCTGCATTAAAACAATTCGGTGGATATAACACTCCGCTGTTTCCAGTAGCTATCAGTTGCTTAGATGGAATTTTTATACTTCTACATTGATCCTTCCAGGAATCATACGGAATCATTTTCCCTTTTTCATCAAATCTTATCTGATGAACCCTCCTGGCACTTACTGCTTTTGGATAACGTTTGTAAGATTCGTATAAGGTCTTAAGCCAATTCTTTGGATAAATAACATCATCATCCGCTGTTATAACAATTGAATCCTTGTACTCTTGCATTGCATAAAAATACTTTTTGTGTGGCATTAGATTTAATTCGTTATCAAATCTGTATTCTACACCATATTTTTTGAAGTAAATCATCTCTTCAGTAAGCATATCAGGAGTGCTATCGCTTCCAAGATACACAATTATCTTATCTGGTTTGACAGTCTGTGCGATTAAACTTTTAAGACATAGCCCTATATAGGGAAACCTCTTCGGAAAAGATGTTAATGAAACTACAATATGATCTTCTCTTTTGGACTTGTTTAGGCCATATTCAATTTTTGTTTTCTTTACAGCGATTGATGTGAATTTGCCAACAGTCGCATAGACCACTAGAAAAAAGGCCTTTCTAGCAACTTCTCGAAGTCCACCATATGAATATGAATTTTTTATTCTTTCAACAATAGCCATTAGTTCAATCTCCAAGTTGGTCTCTCAACATGCATTATTACTCCGTTATCTTATAATCGCCACCATTTCATACCTGAGGACTTTAGTTCAGACACCTTGTATAGTCCTTTTACATCTATCAAAACTTTTTCCGCATCAGGGCACTTTTTAAATAGATTTTTCAAATCTTGAAGTTTCATTTGCTTGAATTCATTGTGGGCGACTGCAACAATAACACAATCAGCATCATCAACATCATCAATGGAAGTTAAGGTTACCCCATATTCGTGCATTGCATCTCTTTCAGAAGCCCAAGGATCAACTACAACAGATTCTATACCATAGGTATTAAACTGTTTAATAATATCAGCAACTTTACTATTTCTTGTATCTGGGCAATTTTCTTTAAAGGTCAATCCAAGAATTACTACTTTACTCTTTTTCGGTGCTTGACCCGCTTCTATCATTTTTTTGACAGCCTTATCAGCAACAAAAGCGCCCATAGAATCATTGACAATTCTGCCATTTAGTATTATTTGACTATGATAGCCTAGTTTTTCTGCCTGATATGTAAAATAGTACGGGTCCACTCCAATGCAGTGTCCCCCAACTAATCCTGGTCTAAACCCTAATGCATTCCACTTTGTGTTCATCCCATCAACAACTTCATTAGTGTCAATATCCATACGGTCAAAAACCATAGCCAATTCATTCATAAACGCGATGTTTATATCTCTCTGACTGTTTTCAACTACCTTTACCGCCTCAGCTGTTCGAAGGTTAGATACAGGATGAGTTCCTACCTCGATAACCAAATCATAAACCGCTTTTATCTCTTCAAGTGACTCTATATCAATCCCTGAAACAATTTTATGAATGTTTTCAAGTCTATGTATTTTATCTCCCGGATTAATTCTTTCAGGGCTATATCCGATTTTAAAATCAATTCCACACTTTAACCCACTCTGTTTTTCAAGAATCGGAATACATATGTCTTCGGTACAGCCAGGATAAACCGTTGATTCATATACAACTATTGATCCCTCAACAAGATTCCTGCCAACTATTTCTGACGCTCCAATTACCGGAGTAAGATCTGGAGTATGATCAGTATTTACAGGCGTTGGAACTGCAACAATGATAAATTTAGCCTTTTGTAATTCTCTCTCGTCAGATGTAAATCGAATTTTTGTACTTTTGATTTCCTCATCGCCCACTTCTTTAGTTGGATCAACTCCAGATTTATACAGCTCTATTTTTTCTTTGTTAAGATCAAACCCTATGACGTTTAATCCCTTCTTAGCAAAAGCATGAGCTATAGGCATTCCTACATAGCCAAGACCTACAAGGGCTAATGACTCCTCTTTGTTGACAAGTTTGTTATAAAGTGTCATTTTTTAATCTCCTTCTTTTTTGTTGATTTTCTTTTTATAAAAGATTTTCTTCCAAACGCCATGCACAAGATTATTTAAAGTTAAAACAACCGATAAAGCCGGAGATTTTCCAAGGCCTTCTCTAAAAAGCAAATAGTGCCATTTTATCAATTTCAGCTTACTTCCGCTCGAAACAGAGCCTTCATGCTTTATATAGTATGAAAGACATTCCGGCAATCTATATGCATTACTCTTCTCTATTGCTTTAAGCCAAATGGCATAATCATTATTTTTCTTAAGATCAGCAATTTGTATAAGCCCTATCTTCTCTCTTTCATACATAACGGTGATAGTGGAGAAATAACAGTAGTCATACATTTTCCTTTTGTTGACGATCATAGGACCTGTATTAATGTATGGCATCCACTCACCATTAAGACATATACGATAGTCTGTAAAAGTAAATGCATAGTTGTTCTCCATCATAAACTGAATTTGTCTTTCAAGTTTTTCTGGTGCCCATATATCATCACTATCAAGGAAGGCTATCCACCTGCCCTTTGCTTCTCGCAATGCATAATTACGAGACAGCGCTGCACCTGAATTCTTAGCATTTTTAAGCAGAATTATTCTCGGATCATTAAACGCCTTAATAACATCGATAGAATTATCTGTCGAACAATCATCAACAATTATCAATTCCCAATTGTCATATGTTTGAGCTTGTATGGACTTAATCGAATCCGTTATATATTGAGCAGTATTGTAAGATGGCATTATTATTGAAACCAAATCACCCATTTTTTATTTTCCTCCTTGCATGTATTGACAAAATGTGCTTGGCTTCATCTTGAAGGAATTCGTACTTTTCCTTTGATACTTTTCCTGCTTTAAGTAATGCATCACCAAAATCATCAGTCACATCAAGTTCTTCACTGCTCTCACTATTTCCAATAACCTTTTTTACTGTGAGAAGTAAAATCTTTACGTCGTTCCAAAAACTTATCTTTTCTATATATTTCAAATCCCAATCTAGCTTATCTTCCCATGTGATTGCGTTTCTTCCCATAACTTGTGCAAGTCCAGAGAGTCCGGGTTTTGCTGTATGCCGCATTCTTTGCTCATCAGACATAAATACCATATCCCTAACAAGCTGTGGTCTCGGTCCTATAATACTCATATCACCCTTCAGGATGTTGAACGCCTCTAATAATTCATCCATGCTGGATTCCCTAAGGGCTTTGCCGAATTTTCCCAATCGCACTTCATCTGGTAATAAATCGCCATTTTCATCGCGTGCATCAGACATTGTCCTAAATTTATACATATCAAAAATTCGCTCTTTCCCCGTTTCAGGATCAACAAGCCCCGGACGTGGCTGTTTGAAAACGATAGGGCTTCCCATTTTGATTCTTACGAGAACAGCAATAATTATGTATAACCACCCGAATACTATTATTGCCAGTAAAGAGCAAACGATATCCAGCAGACGCTTCATGTACTTTTCATAAAAGCCACGTTTTCTATACATTTCCCTTTACTCCTATTCAAAACACGCTCTGATGACTTCAATAATCTTATCCTGTTGCTCTTCCGTCATCTTGTTATCGCTCGGCAGGCACAATCCTCTGTTGAAGATATCTATGCCTACATCTTCAGCAGATCCAGCAATATAAGCATTTGTCCTGGCTCTACCATTGCCTTCTTTTGTGATGAAACCATTCATCCTGTAAACTGGCTGCATATGCATTGGCTTCCAGATAGGCCTGCCTTCTGCATTAATCGAAGCTATTGCTTCAAGGATTTCTGTAGGGCAAGACTTTCCCTGCTCTTTTACATAGCAAACATCCTTCTCTCCACGTACCTGTTTACACATTGCTTCTTCGTCGATGATCAGACAGCTAAGCCAGAAGTTCGGCTCACTATTCTTTTCATCATACGGATTCATAGAAACCGGAAGCCCCTTCAAGCCTTCCTTATATCTTTCGTAAATTGCTTTCTTCTGAGCAATATGTTCTTCCAGATGCGGATACTGTCCTCTGATTACCCCAGCGATAACATTAGACATTCTGTAGTTATATCCAAGTTCCTCGTGCTGGTACCAAGTAGCGTTTTCTCTTGCCTGTGTCGACCACTTACGAACCTTATTAGCTGCTTCCAAGCTGTCAGTAAGCAGCATTCCGCCTGCTGAACCGGTAATGATTTTATTACCGTTGAAACTAATGCAGTTGTACTTTCCGAATGTGCCTGTCTGCGCGCCCTTGTATGTAGCGCCTAAAGACTCCGCCGCATCTTCGATGATGATTGCACCATGCTTATCGCAAATTGCTTTCAGCTCTTCCACCTTGCCAGGTGTGCCATAAAGATGAGCCATAACTACCAATTTAACTTCCGGATAAATCTCAAACGCCTTTTCCAAAGCCACAGGATCCATATTCCATGTATCATATTCTGTGTCGATGAATACAGGAATACCACCTTCATAAACGATTGGATTCACTGTCGCGTCGAAGGTCATATCACTGGCAAATACTCTTTTCCCTTCAAGAGTGCCATGACCGACATCCGGCTGGCCGTACAGTTTCAGACCTGCCAGCTTCATTGCCATATGCAATGCTGCTGTTCCGGCAGAAAGCGCAACTGAATACTTGCAGCCTATCTTTTCACAGGTAATTCTTTCTACTTCATTTATGTTCTCGCCTACTGTTGACATCCAGTTAGTCTCATAGGCTTCTTTTACATACTCGATTTCTTCCCCGTGCATTGTCGGAGATGCAAGCCATATTTTCTTATCAAAGGCCTCATACTTTTTTGAATTATCAAATGCCATTACTGTGTCTTTCCGCCTTCCTCTATCGTAACTATCTCATTGTTTTCAATCTTATCGATATACTCTTCTGCTTTCTCCACAGTGCTGTAATTAGGATTCATTACATATACCAACTGATTTGGCATAGAATACGTTGTATTCATGGGTTTGTATTACATACCACATACTCTTTCCCTATTCTTATTGTTCAACTTCAACTCCTGCTTGTCCCATAGCCGAATCGCCTATTGTAGGTACCTGTCCACCTACAGGTTGCTCCGCAGGCGGATCTACAGCAGGTTGTTCTACAGGCACTTGTTCTACAGGCACTTGTTCTACCACGGGAGCTTGTTCCACAGGAGCTTGCTCTGCAGCAGGTTCGCTGTTTGCATTATTGTTATTATTACTATTTGTTGTCTTTCTACTATTATTCTGTTTATTCGCTTGTTCTTGAGC
>JAILBM010000142.1 GCA_024680925.1 Butyrivibrio sp. | reverse complement strand
CAGCTACGAACTTGCGGTTGCAGGTGATGCAACCAGCTGGCTCTCTGCGGGAATATTCTCATTTATCTTGTATTTGATAGTCATGAAGCAGATTCGCAAAAAGAGTGAAAGAAATTTATAGTTGTAATTTATTTTTTTTGGGGGGGCTACCGCTGGTGGACCAATATTTGCATTATTAGTGGTATTTGAAAACAAGGAGCATAATAAATCAAGATACATAAATGATTCGGATTTATTTCAATGGCATTAATAAGAGATTTTTTTAAACATATGTATCTTCATTTTTTTATACATTTTTAATAAAAAAATCCTTTGCAATGGTGGAATAATCTGTTAATAATTAAAATTAGGCATAGCTAACATTATCATATTTTTACAAATATCTTTTGTGCTATGTTGTTAATATGTCGGCAAAACCGGAGCAATCCGGTGGCGCAAAGCTACAGGGTCTTAATGAGACAGCCAGTTGCATTTTTTAGTAAATAAGCTGCTTGTCTTTATGATAAGCAGTTTTTTTATATTCATATTCAATTATGGAGGTGTTTTGATGAAAGGACATTTAGTAGCAGCAAGAATTATGAGTGGGTTTGTTGTAGCAAGTCTAATTGGTTCTCCGATAATCGCTTATGCTGGAACATCAGGGTATGTTGGTACTGACACCAATGTATTTAATGATGAGACTTCAAGCGGTACAGGCTTTACCTGGAGCTCTGACGACAGCACACTTACTTTGACAGATAACGTAAATGGTAATGTTGTGGCTGATAATGATATTACTATTACTACAAATGACAATCCTGTTACAGTTTCAGGAGACATCGAAGTAAGTACATCTGATTCTTCCACCAATGCCGATTTAACAATTGATAATGCAAATATTACTGCAGGCGGTTCTATTTCTGCTGATGGAGATGTGAAGATAACAGATTCAACTGTATCAGCTGATGGAATAAACGGCGGCAAAGACGGTAAAGGAACAGAAGGAAATGTTATTATCACTAATTCAAATGTAACAAGTACAGACAGCATTGAAGCTGGAAGTCAGGACCAGATATCTTCACATGCTCAGGGTGAATATGGAAATCATAACGTTGTTATCACCAATTCAAATGTCACAGCTGATGCTAAGGACTCTTCTGCAAGAACTCAGTATGCTATAGTTTCTGTTGGTGGAACAGTTACCATTACTGATAGTTATATTTCATCACCTACTGATGGTAAAGTTCTCAATATGGGTTATTATGGAACAGATATTTCGTTAAGTGAAACAGGAAGAATTGTAACTTCTGAAAATAAAAATTATACAGATGAAGTCGTAATTACAGCTGGTACAAAGCCTTCATCAGATTCAGCGTCATCTGATACAAATAGTGACAGTAGCGAATCATCAGATGACAATAATTCTTCAGAAACACATGTAACAACAACGTCAGATTATTCTAATGTATACACATCTGATATATCAAACGGTTATTTTGCAGCTGTATCTAATAATTCAGGTTCAGCTGCTGTAGCAGTAAAAGATTCAAATGGAAAGTCAATGAACGTTGTTGTGGATATGAGTTCTGCAAGTGCTCCTGAGGGCTATTCATCAAAGATAACAGCAACAATTGTTCCTGCTCTTGACAGAAACGGAGATGAAAACAACGGACTCGATAAAAACGCACAGGCTCTTAATACAGTAATAACAGATTCTGGAAAGACTCCAATTGAAGGTGCTCTTTTTATCAGAGCATATGCAGCAGGAGTAAGCCTTACAAAGCTTGAAACACCAGCTAAATACACATTTACTCTCGATGAAGCTTATGAAGGAAAGACCATAACGGTATATGTGAGAACTGTTACAGGTGAGGTTCATTCATATGATGCAGTAGTAACAAATGGTAAAGTTCAGATAAACACAGAATATTTAGGAACAGTTGCTTTTGCAATGTAATAGATAAAAAGGACTGCCTCTTGAATTTAATCAAGAGGCAGTTTTTTTTTGACTCTGTTGAGCCGGGGTGATTATTATAGTATATTGATTTGGTTGAGCAGTATGTAGAAGAGCAGGAGAATCAATCCTCAAATTAATGATTAGGAGCATGAAATACAGTGAATAAATTTACTAGAGCAATAGAAATAATCCTGGTAGCCATAAT
>JAILBM010000126.1 GCA_024680925.1 Butyrivibrio sp. | reverse complement strand
AAGCTACTGCAAAGCGCTTGTCTAAAAGCTCCCTTTTCCTGTTCTTTTCAGCTTCCTTTTTAAGGTAGTTCTGATAATCCTGATAGGTATAAACTGTGATCATTTCTACATCCTTTCTCCCCCATTCAGGGAATGAAACATGTTTAAAAGTTACAGCAGTATGAAGTTTTCAAGGAGCAAAGAAAAAAGTGATTTTGGACAGACTTGTGGTGCCACAAGCCTTTGATATCAATTCCAAAATCACTTTAGTTTTTCTTTTTTCTTTATGGGAACATTATACGAAATCTTTAAAAATCTGTAACTAAACTATTGGTTTAGCTATTTTAGATACTCTCTGAAAGCTTATGAACACTTCATTCGGATCTAGAAAATGCTTTGAACAACTGCCACTCTTTACGTCTATCATGCATCTCTCATCTGCAGAAAAAGACTTTGCACTGGGATATTTAAAAACTAAACTGATAAGATATTCTAAAATCCCTTTATATCCTGTAATATCTTCTTTGTACCAATAACCATGTTCATAATATTTAGGCTGAAAACCAATTGAACTGCCAATCACCATTGTTAGTGCTCTGGGACTCAGTATATATTTATTCAATTACAATCTCCTTCATATATTAATAAAATGATACTATGCCTGTATTTATTAAATTATTACGGCACGAAAAATATAAAAATTCTGTGTGGAAATCCTATACCTTTGAAAAAGTTTCTATAATAAACATATATAAAATAAACAAACATAAAGGAGCAAGCACTATGGCAATACAGGGTACGATCCTCGGAGATATAGCAGGCTCCTTTTTGGAAGAAAACAGAAGATATATAGTTAAAAAGATGGGAGAACTTGACTGGAAAAGATACCCATTCTTTGAAGATAACTGCCAGTTTACAGATGATACGGTTACTACGCTCTCTGTTAAGGAGGCAGTTTTAACAGGCCGTCCCTTTAAGGACGTGATGATCGAGATTGGCAGGCATTACCCATACTGCGGATGGGGACATAACTTTTATAAGTGGCTTTTCCCTGATGAAAGAGATACAGATCCTCACGCTCCCTATCATAGCTTTGGTAATGGCTCAGCGATGAGGGTATCATTTATTGGTGAATACTTTGATGATAAAGATGATGTGATCAAGAAAGCTGCCGAGTCTGCGATCATATCCCATGACCACCCGGAAGGGATAAAGGGAGCCGTTACGACTGCTGTTTGCGTATGGATGGCAAAACATGGGAAAGACAAAGATGAAATATATGACTACATGCTCACGCAGTATCCTGAAAATGAATATTCTTTTTCAGGAATGCCCATGGATAAATTAAAGACTGAATACAAAAGAGATATTTCGTGTCAGACAAGCGTACCGGTCGCATTGAGATGCTTTCTGGAATCTGATGACTACCACTCTTTCCTTGTAAACGTTGTATCACTTGACTGTGACACGGACACCCTGGCCGCAATAGGCGGCGGTATCGCAGAGGAATATTACGGTAAAACGCTTGATAACGCTGATGAAATAATCAAAAAGTTCCTTACAGACGAATTATGGGAAATATACAGAAAGTAACTAAAAACCATCTTATTTAAAGCAATCCCCAGAGTGCATAAATACCTACGACAGTCCCTGCATAATATGGGTGGCCTGCATGCAAAAGAAATACAACAATAAATGCTGCAATGCAGTTATAGATGGTCCTTGTCCAAAAGCTCTCCCTGCCTTTTGCATATCCGCCTATAATGCTTATAAGAAGGGCCACTGCCATTATCGGATGGTCAGTCCTTAATAGATAAACAAATGGAGCTGCGATAAGACCAAGCATTAAAATGCAGATAACTGTCAAGTCTTCAATTTTGACAAAGTGTCATATACGCAGCATTACGCATTTCACGTGATAAAAATAAAGCCGGAATTCTAGATGTATACTGGGATTGCGGGTTTTTAGGTGTCAAAGATGGGATTTTAAAACTATAGGAGTAGTTATACAATCATTATTGTAATAATATTTCTTTGTATTTTACCGGATTTTTCTCCCTTTCTGTTTAAGGCTTGTAATTACAGAGCTTTCTTCTTTATTTCTTTTATCAGATCCCTTAGATCATCTTCCCAGTCGCTGTTTTCCGAATAATATATTGTACCAAAGGCATCAGGGATTCTAAAATTCTGAGAAGAAGCAACTATGACCGGGATATTAATTCCAAGTTCCTTTAGTTTTTTTATTATTTCTTCCCCTG
>JAILBM010000117.1 GCA_024680925.1 Butyrivibrio sp. | reverse complement strand
TATTTTACACGAATTTATCTCATTATACAAAAATATAATAAAATTCTTTATATCTACCATTTGCTAAGCTATAATATTGATTGTTAAAAAACGGGGGTGTATATGAAAATTCCACTTTATTTATTTAAAAAAAATACCTTTTTTTCCATTTTAGTAATAATTGAAGTTATTCTTTTACTTTTCTCTGTATTTCTTTTATTTAGGCCATCATATAATGTAACTCTAAATACTGACTCCATGACAACAGAGGCTGGAATCTATATGGAGAGTTTTCCGGGAATTGAAAATAGTGGTTATTATTTAGATAATGCCAATCTGGCAGAGGGTGAAACTACTACAATAACCACAAATCCTGTGGATATTCCCTTTGGTAGCTATATAATTACCATGCATTATTCAAACAGTGACAACCAAAATCGCTATACAGCCTCTTCTACCTTCAATACCTATCAGGTCCTTACAGGCACACAAAATATAGGTCTTGAAACAGGAGAAAACCTTTCCACTGAGATTCTCCTTTCTTCTCCAATAGACGTAGATGGATATTATATAACTTTTACCTATGGAGGTAACGGATATCTTTTTTTATCTGACATAACAATTGCGGAAACACACGATTTTAAATATATTCTTCTGTTCTCTGTAATAGTATTATCTATTATTTTGAATATTTTATATTTCAAATTTAAAAAATGGGATTCAATGGACAAAATTGCTGTTGTTGCAATTGTCTGTGTTACATTTTTTGTATCCTGCCCTTTATTTACATATTTCATCGGAGATGGACATGACTGTATGTCCCATATAGACAGAATTGCTGCCGTTGCCCAAACGATAAAAAATCAGTTTCCTGTACGATTGTCCTCATTTTGGAATAATGGTTACGGGTATGCTTTCTCTATTTTTTATAATGATATTTTCCTATATGTACCGGCATTTTTCAGACTATTAGGATTTACTATTCAGGATAGCTACAAACTATATGTAATACTTATTAATCTGTTTACCTGCATTATTGCATATTACAGCTTCAAAAATATTTTCAGGTCAAAAAAGGCCGGTATTATAGCCATGGCTTTATATGCCCTTTCACCTTATCGCCTTATATGCCTTTACCTTCGATGTGCCGCAGGAGAATATACAGCCCAGACCTTTTATCCTTTAATACTTTACGGTATTTATAAAATTTATATGACAGAGCCCTTTGGCAAAGAAAACAAAGGTAAAGCCTTACTCAAAAAGGAATTGTCCGTAATAATGCCTTTAATAGCAGGACTTTGCGGTATAGTTTCCTGTCATATTTTAAGCTGTATTATGGCGACATTCTTTATAGTGCTTACTTGCCTTGTGATGTGGAAAAAGACCTTTAAAAAAGTATATTTTTTAAGACTTCTTTCCAGTGCTGTTATCACCTTTGTAATTAATTCCTGGTATATTATTCCGCTTCTGGACTTTTACAGAGATTCCTATGAAGTATCCACAAGAAATACCTCAGGACGATTTGCAGCAAACGGTGCCTTTTTCTGGCAGTTGCTTAATCCATTGCCGGATGGCACAGGAATGTCCTATAGCATAGCCGAGTCCTATGGATATACCGATGAATCTTCCTATGCTGTAGGCCTATACTTTATTATTGGAATAATCTTATTAATTTGCATTTACATATACAACAAAAACATTTTTAAAAATAATAATCTTTTAAAAATATGTTTTAGCCTTTCAATACTCACATTTTTCATGTCAGGGTATGGTTTTATTTGGGATTTTATTCAGCAATTCGGAAGCATAATGTCAATGCTGACTCAAAGTATACAGTTTCCCTGGAGATTTATCGGACCTTTTGCCTTATTTGCTACAGTAGTATGTATTGAGGTTTTGCTTTATTTTCATAAGAATCATGAAAAATATTTAATATCTGTCACCTCCTCTCTTTTGCTTCTGGCAATAATTTCAGCAGGCTTCTTTTTAAACAGCAGCTGCAGAAGTCAGGAATGGCGGCTTTTATTAACAGAAAGCGATCTTACAACAGATGCCATAGGAACAGGAGAATATCTTCCGGTAAATACAGATACTCATATGTTTTGGGATAATATCAGCACAGTAGCTTTTTCAGATGATACAGTTTCTATTCAAAATGCTTATAGGGGAAGCGATATTATTACAGTGGAAGCTTCTAACAATAGCGGTGCTAAATCCTACATAGACGTAGCATTCTTGTATTACAGATATTACAAAGCTATTGATAATAGTACGGGAGTAGAGCTTGAAACAGAAATAAGTCCTGAAAACAGGATAAGAGTAATCCTTCCTTCAGATTATACAGGATCCTTTAGTGTATTTTTCCGGGAACCTGTTTTATGGAGACTATCTGAATTAGTAACAATTATATCCTTATTGGCGATAATAGCTATTTATTTACCTGATATTAAACTTAAATTGTTTAAACCACTTACAACAAATGATTAAATGCGATATAAAGGGCCCTGCGATTTTCACCGCAGAGCCCTTTTCTCTTGCACATTATATTTTTTATGAAAACTTATAATACTCTTTAACTCTCATAACCACTTCATCAAGATCTTCATCGGTAAGTTTATAGTACATAGGAAGACGAAGAAGTCTTTCGCTTTCCCTAGTAGTATATTTATCTTCACCATGGAATACACTGTATTTGATACCTGCTGTAGAACTGTGAAGAGGTACATAATGGGAAGCAGGAAGTATATCATTAGCCTGAAGGTAATCAATGAGTCCTTTTCTTTCTTCAAAGTCTTTACACTTAATGTAATACATATGTCCGTTATGCTTACATTCATCGGGAACGAAAGGCAGTTCTATAAGGCCTGCCTCTGCAAGAGGGTGAAGAGCCTCATTATATCTATTCCAATGGTCAAGTCTTGCATTATTTATTTCATCTGCCATCTGAAGCTGAGCATAAAGGTAAGCTGCATTCATATCACTGGGAAGGAAAGATGAGCCAGGCATGATCCATGAATATTTATCAACCTTTCCAAGCTTATAAAGAGTTCTATTGGTACCTTTTTCACGTATGATTATAGCTTCATCCACATATTTCTCATCTCTAAGAAGAAGGGCACCGCCTTCACCCATACTGTAATTCTTGGTTTCATGGAAGCTGTAATTACCCATATCTCCAATTGATCCAAGAGCTCTACCTTTATAGGTAGCCATAACTCCCTGAGCAGCATCTTCAATAACAATAAGGTTATGACGCTTTGCTATATCCATTATAGTATCCATTTCACAACCAACACCTGCATAATGAACCGGAACAATGGCCTTAGTCTTTGGAGTAATTGCATCTTCTATAAGGTTCTCATCTATGTTCATGGTATCCGGTCTTATATCCACAAATACAATCTTAGCTCCACGAAGAACAAAGGCATTAGCTGTAGATACAAAGGTAAAAGAAGGCATTATAACTTCATCACCTTCTTTAATTCCTGCCAGAAGTGCTGACATCTCGGTAGCATGGGTACAGGAAGTAGTAAGAAGACACTTACTTACACCTGTCTTTTCTTCAAACCATTCATTATCTTTTGTAGTAAATGGTCCATCTCCGCATATCTTCTGATTTTCGACGCACTCTTTTACATATTCAAATTCCTTACCGGTATAGGGTGGAACATTAAAGTTTATTCTCATGTTATTACCGCGAAGCCTAAAAGACCTCTCTTCTTTCTGACTGAAAATTATGTGTTTATATAATCAGTCTTTTTTCTCCAAAAAAATCTTTCTTGAAATAAAATTATAAACCATAACAACACCTGTTGCACCAAGTTTAAAGAATGTCTCCGCAAATCCCTTGCTCATCCAGCTCTGAAGCCATGTCCAATGACCATATATAAGGTCAACACCAACAAAGAGACAGAACTCATTTATGAGAAGTCCAAAAAAGCTAAGAACAAAGAAAATAATAAACTCCTTCTGACGGGACATATCATCCTTACGAACGAATACATATTTCATACTAAGAAGATAGTTTACTATCATGGATATAATGAAACCACAGAAATTCGAAATTAGATAGTAAAATTTAAACTGATCTGCAAATCCTACTGCTTTAAATACTGCATTGAGAGCCGTATATATAATAAACTCTACCAAAAATGCTATAACTCCCACAATTCCAAACTTTGCTATCTGACCTAATAATTTTTTCACTTTAAATACTCCTCTTTACTTATTTTCACATTAAAATCACTTTTTATAAATCACATCTCCGGACTTATATAAACAACATATCTTTCGTTTTCAAACACCTTATTATAATGCCTTACACTCATATAATCTAGCAAAAGTTCGTATTTAGCTTCCCCAGAAGCTTCTCCGACCGTTTCATTATTTATGATTACTGTAGGAATAAGCTCCATACTATCAGTCAGGGATTCTTCAAATTTCTCTACCGAATTGCTGTCAAGATCCGGCCATAGCGAAAATAGTGCGGGTTTTAAATCCATAACGTATGCCAGTCCTGCAGAATAGGTTCCGTAAAAAATAGTTTCATTATCAAGAAGGTTGTTATCACTTAAAAATGTGTATAATGACTCGAGGCTTTGAGCATTTTCTTTAGTTGTAATCATAGATGAAACCTTAGAAATATTAGTAACTCGTGTATTTCTTGCTGTTCCGTCTGCTCCATCAACAAAGGAATAATTTATATGAAAAAGACTTCCCTGTACCACCAGAACCACAATAATCATTGTAGCCATAGCCTGCCATGGGAAATTTATATGGTTTTCGCCAAACCTTTGCATAGTTCTTCTAAAGAGCCAAAGGCTTAAAGGCGCCACCACAAAAAGATTGTTGATTACAGGAAATGTATAGTTATTACTTCCAAGTGGTGTTATCAAAATGATTATCAGTACTGCTAAAGATATTACTCTTTCCTCAATACTGCCGTTTAATACCCCTGCTATTCCTAAAACAGTCAGGATTATAGTGACTATTACGAACATCATAGCCACTTCAAACATGGAATCATAATAATAATAATTCCTTGTAATTACACCTTCAGCCAGATAAAAACGCACAAGAATAAGAAGACCTGCCATATATAATATTTTCTTGAGCCACAGATATTTTTCAGGCTTTAGCATAAACATCAATACTCCTGCTGCCATGCAGGGTATCATAATAAGCATATTCTGCAGAGATGAAAAATATGCCTTAGCTACAGATAATATCATTCCAGCAAAAGTATAATCAGAAGCAGATTCAGACATACTAAAAAGACTCTGAATACTTTGAATATAACCGTCAAAACCATAACTTGCTATTATTGAAACAAATGGAATTATTATTCCAATAATATATCCTGCAATGCATAAAGCAGTCTCTCTGACAACATCTTTAAAAGGCTTTTTAGATAAATAGCCATAAAACCAAACCACTAGAATAAGAGCTGCCTCTGCCAGATTTGGAAATCTTACCATTACATTCATTCCCAGAAGAAAGCCTGCTACTGTATATTTAAAACTCTGATTTTTCCAGGCTGTTACAGCATATAAAAGTGCTATGGCACCAAAATTGAAAAATAAATAAGTAAGATAATTATAAAGAATAACCCTGGGACACCAGCAAAGACTGATTGCTATTACTTCACCTATAAAAATCATCCAGCCCGGCATCCATCTTTGCAGCATATAATAAGTCACCAAAGCCAGTGCACATATAGGCAATGTGGCATATATATTCATGCCAAGCATAGTCCCCGCTCCGGGAAGCATTAACATAAAATGACCTACAACATTCGGAATATAAGTGGCCAGCATCCACATAGGATCCAAAATATCCTGATACTGAAAATTTCCAAGGCTATAGGTTGTATCTGTGACATCCAGTCCCTGATTTACTCCTATAAAGGGCAGTATAAAAAGAATCATTGGAAACAGATAAGTTTCCAATGGTTTCTGTAATTTCTTCAGATTAAAAAAATAACTTCGTATAGTTTTATTCATTCTTGTTACCTGTTTTCCTCAAGTCCCGCACTCTTAAGGTTTTCGGCTTTATAATTTATCCATGCCATAAGCTTTGTATTTTCAAGCATTCTACTAACAAAATTGAACATCTGAATCCTTATAAAATCAACGAATACTCCGGCAAAAAATACTACAATAACACTTATAAGTAAATGTCCGGCAAAACTAAAAACAGTACCCGGAATAGGTCCAAAGAAATTCTGCATCCATACAAGCCATCTGTCTCTTATCTCGATGTGTTCGTGAAGAAGGTACACTCCAAATGTCATAGGTGCCAAAAAGCATGAAATATTTGATATTACTCTGTTTCGGATCTTAAGATACCTAAAACTTGAAAAGATTCCAAGAGCACCGGTAAGACATAAAATATAATTATAGTGGAAGGGAACATCAAAATAATAATTAAAGCCCCCTGTGATACTGTTATATTTATAAACTGCAAGCTCTATAACAAAAATAAGGACTACTGATACAAAATACAAAAGGCTGCTCTGCTTACCATTTGACATTATCCTTACATCATATTTCCTGATATATGCAGCTATAAGATATAAAACTATAAACCAGTTAAGTCCATAACCCATGTCATCAGTAACAAAATTAACGGGAATAATACTCTTTATAAAGCAGAACCACAAAAGAAGTCCCATTATAACAACTTTAAGCTGCCATCTGGAAAGCTTTCTGACTCCACTGTTCAGAACAGGAGAAAGAATGTACATAAATACATAGGATGTGGCAAACCAGTAGTGCTCAGATGCAATAGGAAAACAATACTGTGCGATCTTATAAAAGCCATCAGATCTGCCCATACTATAGGTACCTGCTATCTGCATAACTATAGAAACAGTAACGGTATAAAAGAGCACTTCACAAATAAGCTGAATTATTCTTTTTAAATGAAATCCTGAAGTTGAAAGAAAATAGCCACTTATAAGAACCCATACATTTACAGCTACTATACAAAAGGATTCCAGTAAAGTAGCAAATAAATTAACATAGCCTATGGGTGTTCCAAGCTTTATAAGCACATCTGCATGTGACAAATAATGCAATATAACCACCATAAACATTGCTATCACTCTTAAAAGTTCAAAATTAGCCTCACGCTTTTTCACACCAATCACCATCCGTCAACTCAAATATTTAATTTCTCTCAGTTACAACCTTGCCATCCTTTACTCTATATACAATATCACATTTTTCAATTGTCTGAAGTCTGTGGGCAATAATGACAAGAGTTTTTCTGCCATGAAGTCTGTTTATGGAATCCATGATCGCAGCTTCTGTTTCATTATCAAGAGCTGATGTAGCCTCATCCAGTACCAGTACCTCCGGATCCTCCATAAGAGCTCTGGCAATACCAATACGCTGCCTTTGACCACCTGAAAGTCTTATTCCACGTTCACCTATCTTTGTATCAAGTCCTTCCGGAAGTCCCTTTACAAATTCATCAAGCTGAGCTTCCTTAAGAGCCTGCCATACCTTTGCATCATCTATTTCATCATCTGCGTAACCGAAGGCTACATTTTTTCTGATTGTAGAATCTGTCATAAATATGGTCTGTGGTATATATCCTATATTTTTAAGCCAGGACTGATAATGATCTCTTACTTCAACTCCATCAGCAAGAATGTCACCGCTTACAGGTGAAAGAAGACCGAGCATTACATCCACAATAGTTGTTTTTCCGGCTCCTGAAGTTCCCACGATACCTACTGACTTTCCTACAGGTATGGTCATATCGGCATTGTTTAGTACAGGTACTTCTGTATTTGGATATTTATATACTATATTTTTAAGTTCAATCTGTTTGGTAACCGGAAGCTTATCCACGTTATTTTTTTGTAAATATTTATCTGCATCATAAGAAACCTTGTCATCATGAATCTCAGTCTGGAGATTATCACTGACGTTCATAAAGAAAGGTTCAAAATATGATATTGAAGTCAGATAGTTGTTGATTCTGTTGGCACTTGGAAGAAGTCTTGCCGCAGCTGCCGCCAAAACCGTAAGCTGAGGAAGAAGTGTTGTAAGGCTGGCTCCTCCACCCATTACCATAAGCATATATCCGATCATGCCGGCAATACTGATGGTTTCTATAAGAAGTCTTGGTGTTGAATTGAAAAGGTTATACTTCTGAACAGCATTAACATATCCTGCGCCGCAATCGGCATAACCGTTGATAAAGTAGTTTTCCTTAGCAGCTATTTTGATTTCCTTAATACCTGTAACAGATTCATCAATCCATTTGTAAAGACCACTGTAATAATCCTGATTATCCTGACCTGCTCTTACCATAACCGGCTTAATAAAATACTTTATGACAAGAAGCACAACAACAAGAAGCCCTGCGATAAACAGTGTCATCTTGGCATCAGAATAAAGAAGTATTGCAACCAGGCAGGTAAATACGATAATTTCGCTGATAAGCTGCAGGCAGCTTAAGATAAGTCCGTACATGTTATTAACATCTGATGTGATATTTCTCTGTATAATTGAAGTATCAGCTCCAAGATAATATTCATAAGGTCTCTTCATGAAATTGATCATCATACGTCTTGATGTGGCAAACTGATTGGTGTATACAAATCTAAGCTGTACAACATTCAAAAAATACAAAAATATGTTTTTAATAACAAATACCAATACAAGAGCAACCATTATAATAGCCGCCAGCTGCGTGGTACTTGTAAGTCCTAGAACATTATATAAAGAGCTTAAAATCACACTTTCCTGAACCGAGTCCGGATCCATGACTGTAGTCATAACCGGTACTATAAGAGCAATACCAAGGGATTCAAGGACACCTCCTATAAGCATCAGTGCAATTATTCCTACCATCTGCTTTTTTTGTTTATGGTCCAAAAGAACCATCATTTTCTGATATATTTTACGCATATACTTCCATCCATTAAATTGTATTTATTATCCCCTTAGGGTATGCTTTTCTTTCTTTTTAAGAGATTTATCCATTTGAAATATTATCATATAAAAGTACCCTAGGCAATTTTCCTTTTTATTGGAATATTTGTGAGGTATAATATCTCTGATTAAATTTTTCATGGGGGAATATATGAACTTCAAATTAGACAAAATTATAAATTTCTTTAAATCTTATGTGTTTTCATCAATCATTTTAGCTATAAGCTACATTTTTAATCTTGTATCCCAATATCGCTTTGAGCCTACCATGACCAACAGTGATATGGCATCAGAGCTGATACTGGCCAATCTTCTTAACTCAGAGCATAAATTCATAAGTACTAACTGGATTTACTCCACTGAACTCAGGGTTTTCTGTACACAGATCATATATAAGCTTGCATTATTTATTTTTCCGCATAACTGGAGACTGGCAAGAACTTTTTCAGTGGCAATATTCCTGGCTATTTTCATTTTTGCCATAATATTTTTGTTTAAAGCTTTTGATCAGTTTAAGGCAGGTATCTGGGCCTGTGTTATATGTCTCTGCCCATTATGCAGCTGGTATGTTTGGGATATTTTATACTTTTCACACTATATTCTTTTTACATCCATCAGCTTTATCCTGCTGGGTCTGCTGATACATATGCACAAGTCCTGTACTGTAAAGGCTTTTGGAATTTCAGCCTGCATTTACTGTATTCTATGCTTTCTGTCAGGTTTAAACGGAGTAAGGCAGCTCCTTATATGTATAGTTCCAATTGCCCTTACTTACATTATTTATCTTTATATAGTAAGTCCTAAATTCAGTAATAAGTTTAAAGTATTGGGAATTGAAATCCTTGGACTTGTTTTAAGCCTTGCAGGATTATGGATAAACGAAAATGTCTTTTCCAAAATCTACCATTTCAGACATTATAACAAAATAGAATGGGCTGAATTCAGTTTAAATAGAATAATCAAGTGTCTCGGAGATTTTATCGGACTGTTTGGATATAGAAAAGAGGTTTTATTTTTCAGTGCTTCCGGCATAGCCAATGCAGCAGGTCTTGTTTTGATAATAGGACTGTTTGTAGCTATAATATGGCTGTTTAAGCACATAAAAAATTTATCGGAAGGTGAACTTTTAGTACTTCTTTTTACCACTGTAACCTTCCTTTTTGACCTTCTTGTGTATAGCTTTATTGATTCCTATAACCAGTCCTATTGGGTTATGCACGTACCGTTTTTCCTGGTAACCATAATTATATTTATCAAAAATATTATGGATACTTACAGAAAATCCTTTATCGGCTTTTATGTTGTAGTATCTATGCTGTTATGCAGCATATCAACACTTCAAAGTCCTTACATTGCAACGGACTCAACCACTATACAGGGAGCTTCAAATTGGCTTAACCAAAGCGGATATACGCAAGGCTTTGGCATGTTTTGGGAAAGTAACGTACTTACACAGCTTTCCAACGGTGAAATAGAAATGTGGACCGTTACAGATCTTATTTCAGTAACACCCTATGAATGGCTGCAGCTTTTGTCACATATAGATAACCTTCCGGAAGGTCCTGTATTCCTTATAGTAGCCAAAAATGATGTTACAAACGAGGTTATACCCGGAGATGCCTTAAGTCCTAACCTTGCTTACGGCGATGACTATTTTTACATTTATACCTTTAATGATATCAGTGAATATATTGCTATAGTTCAAAATTAATTAAAAGTGCTCTGCATATCCCACAATGATATGCAGAGCATTCATTTTTTTTCGCTATAATATTATTTTTCCCTCACACTATATACTTCAAAGCCTTCAATCTCATCTACAAGCTCAATCTCCACTTCAATGCCCTGATCGGCATAATAATTTGAAAGCCACGTGGTATCTTCTTCTACGGATAAGGATGGGCTTGTTACAAAAAAGGCATTGTCCTCCAAAAGTGCCGACTGCATATCTGTATAGCCAAAGGCTTCAAGCTTTTTCTGATAAAGAGGGCTCTTACTTGCCCAGCCCCCCATTATATCATAGTTGGAAATTGAATTATTCACATTTTCAAACATCTTTTCTGAATAGTGAGTGGTGGTATAAACATCAAAAAAGTAAAAATTATCTTTATTTAACCTGCAATAAGAATAAATCTCCTTATAGCTTTGATTAGTTGCTATTCTCTCAGCATCCTCAGCTCTGACTATTTTTACATTAAATACAGTCCCCACAATTCCTGTGATAGTCAAAACAAATGCTAAACCTGCAGCACATGCAATCGGTTTTCTGTTAAAATCAGGAGCATTTTGTCTATAGGTATCAACATTTATGCTTCTAAGAGAATCCCTCTCAGTATTTAGAAGTCCCTGAATTCTGATGATAAAAAGCCCGCATAGAATAATTATTTCCAGAACATATAAGGAATGGGTTATTCTGATCGGGTCTCTTCCTCTGACAAGTATATATCCCCAAAGAGTTGTTCTGCATACAAACAATAAAAACAACTGTGGGAAGATATATATAAAGCGTTTTCCGGCACCTTCCTTATGTATCTCGGATATCATATACACAGCAAAAACAGCTATATACATAAAAATCATAACTATATTATAAGGAAAATCTGTCATTGGATATTCGTAGGATTTTGGCATTGCTATGCTATGAAGCCTGTATATATATTGGGGAATTACATTTTTTATCCTTGTAAAAAGAGGTTCCTCATCGGATTTTATAGTCGCTGCATAATCGGCTATCTCTCCTACAAGCTCAGAATCTATTTCTTCATCCAGTCCAAAATTATAGTTTATAAAAAGTTCCTGCTCTGCCTGTGTTATTCCTATACTGTCATAAAACTCTTTATTTTCTTCATAATCCGGAATACTCTGAAAATCGTAAAGCTCTGTCCTGTTATCAAAAAAAGCAGTGAATTCTTTCCATTCTTCTGAACTGTAAGCAATTCTATGACTTAGCTGACATACCCCAATTCCAGCAAAAAGTATAATGCACATTACAAGAAAATAACCGATTATTTCATGTACTGTTCTTGCCTCTTCATCATTTCTTTTATTATAGGTATGACCCAGCATTCCTGCCGGCTTTGCCGCATCTCTTATATCTGCTGCCTGCCTGAAACAAAAAGCCAGACCTGTCATTGGAATAGTCAAAAGAAGCATCTCCGAACGTATGAGATATGCTATCCAGATAATGATAAGTGCTCCTATATCTGAAATAAATCGTCTTTTAAAATCATTCCCGGTTGTCAGAAATAAAAACGCAGCAGTAGCTGACATAAGAGCAACCGTAAAGGTGTACTGAACTATAAGCAAATGATTAAGCATAAGTCCAAGGATTACAGTAATTTCAGTTATAAGCAAAATAGCTTTACCATAGAAAGACTTTGCAAAGGACATGCTCCTGTAGACTAAAAGAAAAATACATCCTATCTGGCAAAAGCACAAAAATATTCCATACCAGTCCAATGTCCTTATAATTCTGTAAGGAATGCTTATAAAGGCACTTATAAGATAAAGCATCTGAATATTACGACTTTCCGGATCTCCTGTATATGAGCCGGAAAGAATATCCTTCATAAGCACGTCATCATTTAAGTCAAA
>JAILBM010000071.1 GCA_024680925.1 Butyrivibrio sp. | reverse complement strand
AAAAATAGGATGAGTCTACTTCATTTTTTCCTATCTTAACCGTAACATTTATGTCTTCTTCAGAAATTCCATCCCCGTAATATATCTTTTTTGCGGTAGCATCTGCAGGCTTAACTGTTACAGAGGCTTTAGACAGGTTTTTATCTGGTTCTGTTATGTAATAGGTTACAGTTCTGGTGCCGGTATAGTTGCCTGTACCCGTTACAGTAACGGTATGGGCTCCTACACTGCTGTAATCGGCATCTGCATATTCACAGTTAAAGTCTTTTCCTTTTTTTAACTTAGTTCCTTCATAATATAATTCCGGAACAATTTTCTGGTCTTTACCATTATAAGAAACGGTTTTTTCACCATTTTCAGTGACTAATTCTTCGTCCTCATCGTTATTACTGATATCAATTGCTGTAATTGAAAAAGAGTACGTCCTGCTGCCGCTATATTGTCCCTTTAGCTTTACTGTCACCTGCGGCGCCTTTGCAGAGGAAGCATCGGCTGCATTTAAATTGTTTTTGTAGGAAAGGGTGTAGTCAGTTTTTTCAGTAAGCATTTTATTGTTATAATAAACCGTCATATTATCCTGTGTTATTTTGCTTCCTGTATATGGGACACTATCATAAAAGCTTGACTTCAATACCCATATGCCTGTTTCGTCATCGCCCTCCAACGGTTCATCATCATCAGGAATCCCTGACTCCGAAACACATACTTCACATGTAGCAGATGCATTTTGGCAGGTTACAGTAATAGTCGCTATTCCCGCACCTGTTGCCTTGATATTGCCCTTTTCGTCAACTGTTGCCACTGTTGTATCAGAAGATGAATATGTAAACATGGCACCTTCAATATATGGGTTTGCACTTGCCATCAAATATGTATTATCACCAATAGTCAGCTCTATAGATGTTCGGTCCAATGAAACTTTATTAACTTCAAATGTAGAGTTTACGGTAAAAGAGCTTTCTATAGGAGTACTTGCATTGTAGCTGGTAGCTGTTATTGTCGCTTTGCCTTCACCCACAATCAAAAGCATTGCGGTAGTATCATCTTTTTGAGCAACAATTGCTACTTCTTCATCTGAACTTGTAAATTCTACAGATGAATCATAGGCATCTGATGGTGAAGTCACAGCACTAATTTCCGCATTGTAACCAACATTGGTATCAAGACTTGAACCGCTATTGACAATATTTCCATCCAGATACAATTCAATAGAGGTTGTAGGTTTTGCTATTACGACATCTATCGTCTTTTTATACTTGCCGTTTGCGGTTTCTACAGTTAGCTGTGCTGTTTCGTTTGAACTTGTTACTCTGTTAAGTGTTGCAGTGGCAGATCCGTCTTTGGCAGTTATTGTAACTGTTTCATCACATGTACCGGAACCATCCGATACGGTAAATACTGATATATCACTTGATGTAAATACTACCTCTTTTTCCGAAGTATAAAGAGGAGTAAGTTCAACGGTAAGGGTGCTTGAGGCTTCATTTGTGAATAATCTTTTCTCTGTTTCACTTAGATCTATTGCCTTTACAGGTGCATTTACAATAACATCACAGGTTGCTGCAAAAGTTCCAACTTTGGCTGTAATAGTTGCACTTCCTCCTGCGACTGCAGTTACAAGTCCTGAATCATCTACTGTCACGATGCTTGTATCGCTGCTACTCCAGGTTACTGTTTTATCATCATCGGTATCAGCCGGTGTAAATGATACGGAAAGCTTCACTGTAGAAGCTTTGGAGCCTGTGTAATTTAAGGTGGCACTGCTTTTATTTAAACTGATTGCTGTCAAAGGAGAGGAAACATTAAGTGTAAATTCTGATGTAACTGTTGGATTTACTACACTTGAAGTCTCTGTAGTTGCTGTAATTGTTGCTGTGCCGGGCTTTTTTACAGTAAATACACCTTTACTGTCAACGGTTACAACAGAGGTATTACTGCTCTTAAAGGTAGCCTTTTTAGTATCGGTACAATCCTCAGGGGCGTATGTAACTTCCAGAGTTCCGCTTCCTGTTTCTTCTCTTACTATATTAATAGTTTTACCATCAAGAATGTTTCCGTTATTCAGTTCTGCTGAAGATAATGATATTCCCGTTATAGGATTGGTTATGGTTACGGACTTATTGGCTGATGCAGTCCCTGCCGAGGCGGTTATTGTAACTTCACCGCCCTTTAATCCTGTTACTGAGCCATCAGAAACGGAAGCTATTGTTTCATCAGAGGATTCCCAGGTTACGCCGCTTCCTATTCCTGCAGGGATCTTATATGAATCTGTAATAGAGCCATATCTGGTGGTTAATTCCAATTTTCCGCTTATGCTGTAATCTCCTGTTTCACCTTTTCCTATTTTTGAGCTGCCGGAAACAGAAAATGTATTTAAATTAGACTTGCTGCATGCCAGAATATTAGATATTTTTCCGGTAGAGGAGTCCTTTGTTTCATCTATTGTTGCACCGGAGAATGCTCCTCCCAATTGCATCGCTATGGTTATCCATCCATAGACGGTTCCCGGCATTAGACATGCTGAAACTCCTACATATTCATATTTAGGATTTATCATACTTGTGTAATGCCCGGTTTGACCATGGTATTGTCCATCCTTAAGATAAGCAATATAAGCTTCTTTTTCTTCATAAAACTGATTTATGCCGTAGGTTATTCCCGAGCTGTCATGATTGTTATTCCAGGCAATATTTTCTGCATAGGTGCAAAAGCCTGATGTTTTGCTTTTGTCAAGATAGTCCCATATAGCAACATTTTGGGAAAGTGTATAATGATATAATGATAGACCTGCTTCCATTGCCCGCTTTCTTGCACTTGCTTCTATATTGGAAGACCACTTAAGAGGTACATAATCATCAAGTGTAAGAGCTGTTCCGTTAAGTTCCAGGCCTTCCTTGCAGGCTTCGTACCTTATCTGATTGATCTGTTTAAGAATGGTTTCTGCCGATAATGTGTAATAAGTACCTGTAACCTGGACAAAGACATCATCATCACTTAAATTATCTGCCATAAGTGATATTTCTTCATCTGAGTCTGATGAATCATCAGAATTTGACACGGGAGCATCATCCGTCATTCCTTCAAAGCCTTCAGGAAATGAGATTTCAGTGTTCATGTCACTAAATATATCTGTGTCGGTTTTTGTGGTGTTCTCTGTAGAAGCTGCAGAACTTGCCTGTGTTGAAGATTCTGAGCTATCTGTTGTTGACTCTGAGCTGGCTGTGGGTGCTGAGTCGGAGCTGGCTGCGGTTGCTGAATCGGAACTGGCTGCGGTTGGTGACTCTGAGCTGCCTGCTGCTGATGAATCAGAACTGGCTGCGGCTGGTGGCTCTGAGCTGCCTGCTGCTGATGAATCAGAGCTGGCTGCGGTTACTGACTTAGAAGCATCTTCGCCGGAAACCGCTGACTCTTCCTCAGTTGCAGGCTCCAATACTGAACTACTTGCATTTGCGAGACTTTCTACTGCATATGCAGAGTGCCCTACTGATGTTAATGTTACTGATAATGAAATCAT
>JAILBM010000038.1 GCA_024680925.1 Butyrivibrio sp. | reverse complement strand
GACCACTATTGTAGCAATTCTCCACGATATTAACTTATCTATCCGCTATGCTGATCATATTTTTGCCATGAAAAAAGGGAAACTTATTGCAGAAGGTAATCCTAAGGATATAATTACACCTGGTCTGATGCAGACAATTTACGGAATGGATAGTACAATAATAAATGATCCGGAAACGGGAGATCCATATGTGATTCCAAGAAGTAAGGTGGTTTGATCTTATGAACAAAAAGATTTATTTTGCAGGTTCAATTCGAGGCGGAAGAATTGACGCAGAGCTTTATAACAGGCTTATAACTTATATGCAAAAGACGGATATTGTTCTGACTGAGCATATTGGACATCTCAATCTAAAAGAGAGCAGAAATGATGTGGAGATTTATGAGCAGGATACAGCCTGGCTCAGAGAATCGGATGTTCTGATTGCGGAATGCACCTGTCCGTCACTGGGTGTGGGCTATGAGCTTGCTTATGCAGAAGCTATTGGTAAGCCATGCCATGTGTTCTATGACAAGACCAAAGCCAATCTTTCAGCCATGCTCACAGGTGATAAGTATTTTAAGATTCATCCATATTCTTCTGAGGATGAGATATATGCGGTGGTTGATGAGATTTTAGGTAATAGGTGATTACTAAAACGTATTAAAATATACTGTAAATTAGTGTATAATTAACATTGTAAGAATGTATTTAATTTAAAGTATTATTGTAACTTTAATCAGAAATCCGCACTTGCTACGGGTTTCGTCGGAACATGATTTCATAAAATGCTGATTTGCCCATGAAAGATAAGAGGATCTGCTATGGAAGCTTTTATTGCTATGTTCAATAACTATCTTCATTACTTTGTTGAGTTATGTACTACAATCATGGAGCTCTTTGGCGTCATGATTCTGGTATATACAGCAGTTAAAAGTTTTATTGGCTGGGTCAAAAAAGATGAGAAAGTGCGACTTGATCTGGCACAGGGAATAGCTCTTGCTCTTGAGTTTAAACTTGGCGGAGAGGTTCTTAGAACCGTAATTGTCAGAGAATGGGCAGAACTGGGAATCCTGGGTGCTATCATTCTTCTAAGAGGTGTACTGACCTTCCTTATTCATTGGGAAATAAAAAATGAAAAGAAGGAAATTGAAGGCAATAAGGCGTGAGAAATAAGAGGCTATTACTGAAGCTCTTAAGTATTTCAAAATGATATATGGTATTAAATGAGGCATGTGCTTACTAAATGAGCGCATGCCTTTTCCTTTTTTATATCAAAGATTCTGTTCAAGAATTTCTACTGCATTTCTTACGCAGTCATCGCATTCGCAAAGAACTACGCCTGTATCACGGCCCTTTAAATCCTTACAGATTGTAGCACCGGATTTTTCTTTAAATGCATTGCTCATTGCAGCTGCTGTTCTAAGTACAGGCTTACCCTCAAATGTTTTAATGCCAAGTGCCATCTGTGCTCCGCAAAGTGAACCACAGGTTGCTTCCATACATCCCATGCCACCGCCAAAAGCAGCACCCATCTTATCAAGTTCTTCCATAGACATGCCAAGTTCATCTGCAAATGCACATAATACTGACTGGCAGCAGTTGTGACCGTTGTGTTTAAGTTCTACAGCGTATTCTTTCTTATCCATTTTAAATCCTTTCAATATCCTACTAATTTGTTATATATAATAAAAATACTTTTATAAAAAAACAATTACATAATTTTGTTATTAAATTATGTATTTTTGTACTTTAATTACAGAAATCCGCATTTAGTGCGGGTTTCGTAAGAAAGCGATTCAAGAGGCAAAAAGCCATTTCATGTTAAAAAGTCATAACAACAAGGCTGATTGCCATTATTGATAAACAATATCATTCACGATTATACTAGCAGAATCCCTATTTGCAAGTACTTAAAATATTTATACCTGGTAAGAAAAAACTTACCAGGTAGTAAATTATGACTCAATTACTATGAATTCCGGAAGAAAGTGACAAGAATTCATAGTATCAATAATAATACAGGTATCACAAATTCTCTTCTCCCCATTTCTTAAGCTGAAGAAGAATAGGAACAATACTTTCAGCCTTGGAGGTTAGGGAATATTCAACTCTTACAGGCATTTCATCGTATTGCTTGCGTTCTACAAGACCGTCGTTTTCCATCTCTTTAAGGGAATTGGCCAGCATTGTATTGGTTATACCATAGACAGAGCGGCGCAGATCTCCGTAGCGTACAGTTCCTTCTTTATCTATAACGCAGAGGATCATGATTTTCCATTTTCCACCAACTATATTAAGAACCTTCTTAAGTCCGCACCCCTCGCCTGCCAAATCGTCGCACAGAACTTCTTTTTCGCCTTTTGAATTCTTTTTTCCAGCCATAAGCCATGTCCTTTCAAATTACTCAGTTTTTTCTTACCAGGTTAAGATAATCTGCGTACTTGATACATTTTTTATACCAGATATACTAACATTACATGCGCCTGCAATCAAGAGAAAACAAAGGCACAAATAGAAACATATTAAAAGGTAAGGAACAGCTATGAAATCAAAGAAAGTGGCAAAGGTTAATAGAAATGTCTGCGTATCCTGCGGTGCGTGTCTTATGGCATGTCCAAGGCAGGCCATTAGCACTCCAAATGGATGTTATGCAGAAGTTAATGAAGATATGTGCGTTGGATGCGGATTGTGTAGCAAGACATGTCCTACAGGATGCATAGATATATTAGACAGGATGGGAGCATGATATGAAGAAAAAACATTGGTATGACTATTTATGGATTTGGCCAATAATTTACTTTTCACTTGGCTTTTTCAATATTATATTTGCATGGCTTGGAATGATTGATTTCCTTGTTCCGATTATAGTTGCTATTGTTAAAGGCAATAAATCATTTTGTAATAGATACTGTGGCAGAGGTAAACTTTTTGCAGTGCTTCCAACATTTTTTGCCAGAGGCAAGTCTAAGAACCTGGCCAAAAAGGTAGCACCAAAATGGATGTATTCCAAGTGGTTTAGATACGGATTTTTATTATTCTTTTTGACAATGTTTGGAAACATGGTATATCAGACTTATCTGGTATTTGCCGGAGCTTCATTAAAAACAGTAGTAAAGCTATTCTGGACTTTCAAGGTGCCATGGGCCTGGGCTTACACAGCTACAGCGGTTCCTGAATGGGTAACACAGTTCAGCTACGGTTTCTATAGTCTGATGCTTACATCAACTCTTATAGGACTCATCGTGATGGTGCTGTATCGACCAAGAACCTGGTGCACATTCTGCCCAATGGGAACAATGACACAGGGAATTTGTCAGTTGAAGAACAGGTAAGACAGATGGTATTATATTAATAGAGAAACAACGGCGTTTCATCAGTTTTGATGAAGCGCCTTTTTGTGTGTAATTAGGTTTAATAAAGCGCCGTTTTTATGTAATTAAATAGTTGATATTAAGCCGGCTTGTATGGAAGGAGGCATTTATGACAGCTTTTGAAAGAGTAAAGAGTGGAATTCCTGAAATGGATATAGCTTTTGATAATATCAGACTTGGAGATAATGTTGTCTTTCGAGTGTCTGACTTGTCAGAATTCAAACTGTTTATGGAACCTTACATCAGGCAGGCTATATCAGATAAACGCAGAATCATATACTTCAGATTTGCTAGCCATGAGCCTTTAATTGAAAATTGCCCGGAAATTGAAACTATTACAATACCTCTTTCCCATAGGTTTGAAACCTTTACAGTGGATATTCATAACATTATAGAAAGAGAAGGAAAAGACGTGTTCTATGTCTTTGACTGTTTGTCAGAGCTTCAGGCAGCCTGGGCCACTGATCTTATGATGGGCAACTTTTTTAGAGTAACCTGTCCGTTTCTGTTTATATTGGACACAGTCGCTTTTTTTCCAATCATAAGAGGAAAACATTCTACGCAGTCAATCAACAAAATCATAGATACTACCCAGCTGTTTTTTGATGTATATTCCGATAGTAAAAATACATATGTCCGTCCGGTAAAAATATGGCGCAGAAATTCGGACACTATGTTTCTTCCTCATACCTATAATCCTGAAAACGGGCAGTTTAGACCGATTCTTGATGGTGTAAAATCCAGCAGATTTTATCAGGTCTTAGGACAGGCTCAAAGGTCAGCACAGGAGCAATATGTCGATTCCTGGGACAGGTTTTTTAATGCTGCCAAGGCAAAAAATGAAAGTGGCATGGATATTTCTGAAGAATGCAGCAGGATGTGCAATATAATGATGACCAGAGACCCCAAGATGCGTGAGATGGTCAAAAGAAATTTCACTGCCGATGACTATTTTGACGTACGCAATCACATGATAGGCACCGGAATGGTTGGTGGTAAATCCTGCGGAATGCTTCTTGCCAGGGCGATTATCAGAAATAATGAACCGGATATCAGTGAAGTTTTGGAACCCCACGATTCTTTTTATATCGGGTCGGATATGTATTATACATACATTGTAGATAATGGCCTGTGGAATCTCAGGATAAAGCAAAGGACTGCTGAAGGCTATTTTGACCTTGCAGAGGAATTCGCAAATAAAATATTGGAAGGAACTTTTTCTGATAATATGCGGGAAGAGTTTGTGAGAATCATTGAATACTATGGCCAGGATCCATATATTGTAAGGTCCAGCAGTATTCTTGAAGACGGCTTTGGCAATGCTTTTGCAGGTAAGTATGAGTCTGTTTTTTGTGCAAACAGAGGAACCTTCGAAGAGAGGGTAAAAGAATTTGAAGATGCCATAAAAACAGTATATGCAAGTACCATGAGCCTTTCCGCCCTGGATTATCGCATGCGCCGGGGACTTGAAAGCAGAGATGAACAGATGGCTCTTTTGGTTCAAAGGGTATCCGGTTCCTACTACGGCGCTTATTATATGCCTTGTGCTGCGGGAGTTGGTTACTCATATAGCCCATATAAGACTATGAAAAACACAGATCCTACAGCAGGTATGCTGCGTCTTGTTATGGGCCTTGGAACATCAGCCGTTGACAGGATAGAGGGTTCATATCCCCGTATAGTTAATCTTGATGCACCGGAAAAAACTTCTTATTCATCTTCAGCAGAAAAGCATAAATTTTCACAAGGTAAAGCTGAAGTTATAAATATGAATGAGCATTGTCTTGAGAAGATGTCATATGAAAAAATAGCACCAAGCATTCCTAAGTATCTTGAAAAAATACTCTTAGAGCACGATTATGATGCAGAAAGCAGATTAAGTGAAATGGGGCATCCCCGCGACGTTATGTTTATATCCTGCAAAGGCCTTGTATCTAACAAAAAGCTCATGGATCAAATGAAGAGATTATTGAGATGTATACAAAATGAATACGATTATCCTGTTGATACCGAATTTACAATAAATATATCTGAAAGCGGTGAATATTCCATAGATCTCTTGCAGTGCAGGCCTCTTCAGGTTCAGAAGGGAAAGTCAGGGACGGTCATTCCAAAAGATGTCCCTAAAGAAAAAATATTGTTAGAGAGCATTGGTGCATCTATGGGAATAACGAAAACCTCCAAGCTTGATTTGATAGTATATGTGGATCCTATAAAATATTACAACATGCCATATAACGATAAGAGCCTCGTGGCAAGGCTTATAGGTAAAATAAACTGGCATTACAGGGATTTAGGCAAACATTTAATGCTGATGGTCCCGGGACGCATAGGCACTTCTTCGCCTGAACTTGGGGTACCTACAGCTTTTTCTGATATTAGTGCTTTTAATATCATTTGCGAATTGGAAGAATCTAAGGTTGGTTACAATCCTGAGTTGTCTTACGGAAGTCATATTTTCCAGAATCTTGTTGAAGCTGAGATTTTATATACAGCTGTTTTTTCCGGTAGTAAGACTTTGCAGTTTGCTCCTGAATTGCTTACTAATGCAAAAGATATAACGCAGGAATTTGAGCTTCAGAATAAGATTGAAGATATTGTTCATGTCTATGATGTTTCAGAATTAAAATGCGAAGTATATAACGATATAGCAAGTGAACATCTTCTTATTACCTGCGTATAAATAGTACATAGAAGTGACGTATCCATATATGTTTGGAATAAATGTGGTTGAGAAATATTAAGTTCTATATCTATGCAAAACTGACTTTTTGTTTTGAAGTTAATTATTATAACAACGTGCGAGAAAACCCCTTCCGATGAAATCGGTTGTGGGATGAATCGCACTAGCTTTTCTTTTTGTATTTCCCTGTCTTAATGTATTTGCGTTTGTGTTCTTCTGTTTGTTGTTCTTCAATGTATTTCTTAACAGTATCAAGAGAAACACTTCCGGTAGTGGCACAAAAGTAACTTGCGCTCCAGAAGGGTGAATCTCCCCACAGATACTTTTCTACATGAGTCCTATATGTATTTCTCACTTCTTTAGAAAG
>JAILBM010000015.1 GCA_024680925.1 Butyrivibrio sp. | reverse complement strand
GGCGAGCAGGAATTCATGGGACTTAGCTTTAAGGTATCAAGTGATGTTCTTATTCCAAACCAGGATACGGAGACACTTGTGGAAGAGGCGCTTCGATATGTTCAGGAGGGAATGAGAGTGCTGGATCTTTGTACCGGCTCCGGATGCATTGCCCTTAGCCTGTTAAATTACAGTAACGGTACAAGTGCTGTTGGAACAGATATTTCAATAAATGCCCTTCAAATAGCGACGAAAAATTCCCTGAATCTGAAGCTTTCAGATCGCTATAAAGCAGTTTGTGCAGATTTATACAGTCCCATATCTGAAAACAATGTAAACAAAGGTTCCTTGGGTGAAAACAATGTGAATAAAAGCTCCTTGGATGAAAACAATGTGAATAAAAGCACCTCAGATGAAAGTAGTTCATATGAAAGCAGTGCGGATAAAAATTCAGACAAAAAACCATCATCAGCTGCTAGAATTTATTATAAAGAAACAATGGATGACCTTGGGAAGTTTGATATTATAGTTTCAAATCCTCCTTATATACCAACCGGGGTTATAGATTCCCTTGAACCTGAAGTTAAGGTACATGAACCTTTTATAGCTTTGGATGGTAAGGAAGACGGACTGTTTTTTTACAGAAAGATCATTGATAATGCTGATAAATACCTCCTGTCCAACGGGTGGCTTATTATGGAAATAGGCTATGACCAGGGAGAAGCAGTATCCGGACTTATGACCCAAAAAGGTTTTAAAAATGTGGAGGTTGTAAAGGATCTTGGAGGTAATGACAGAGTAGTGCTTGGATGTTATTATTAGCATTGTCCTGCAGCAAGTAAATTGTATTTAGAATATTGCCTGTAACAGACAGATAATATTTAGAATTAACATGGAAGAAATGTTCTGTAACAGACAGATAATATTTAGAATTAACATAGAAGAAATGTTTTGTAACAGATAAAATAACTTTGAATTATTATAGGAGAAAATTGATGTTTGATAAACTGGAAGACCTTGTTTTTAAATACGAGGATATCACCAGAGAACTTAATGAACCGGGAGTAGCGGCGGATCAGAATCGTTTCAGAAGTCTGATGAAGCAGCAAAGCGACCTTACACCTCTTATAGAATGTTATAACAAGTATAAAGAGGCAAAAGAGACCATTGCTGACAGTGAGCTTTTACTGGAAGAAGAGTCAGATGAAGAAATGAGAGAGATGCTCAAGGAAGAGCTAAGTGAAGCCAAGAAGTCCATCCCTGACCTGGAGCAGGAGCTTAAGATTCTTCTTTTACCTAAGGACCCTAATGATGACAAAAATGTTATTGTAGAAATCCGTGCAGGTGTTGGAGGAGATGAGGCAGCACTTTTTGCATCAGATATGTACAGAGTGTATGTAAGATATGCAGAAAGGCAAAACTGGCGTGTAGAAACCATGGACGTTGAAGATATAGGAATCGGCGGTATGAAATCCGTCAGCTTTATGATCAACGGCCAGGGAGCCTATTCAAGACTTAAATTTGAAAGCGGTGTTCACAGAGTTCAGAGAATCCCTGTAACAGAGTCAGGTGGCCGAATACATACATCCACCTGTACAGTTGCCATAATGCCTGAGGTTGAGGATGTGGAAGTTGAAATCGATATGAACGATTGTAAGTTTGATGTGTTCAGAGCTTCAGGAAATGGTGGTCAGTGTGTTAATACAACGGATTCTGCGGTACGTCTTACCCATATACCTACAGGAATTGTTATTTCCTGCCAGGACGAGAAGAGCCAGATTAAAAATAAAGCCAAAGCCTTGAAGGTACTTCGAGCAAAGCTTTTTGATCTTGAAAGACAAAAGCAGCATGATAGCGAAGCTGCTCTTCGTAAGAGCCAGGTGGGAAGCGGAGATCGTTCTGAAAAAATCCGTACCTACAATTTCCATCAGGGAAGAGTAACGGATCATAGAATAAATCTTACTTTGTATAAAATAGATTCCATAATGGATGGAGATCTTGACGAATTGCTTGATAGCCTTGCGGCAGCTGACCAGGCAGAGAGATTGGCACAACTTCAAGAAAATTAAAATTAATTTTTATTATCGATAAAACGTGTTATAATTATTATAATACCTAAATGCATATGAATATTACTTTTTTTGTGAGGTGGTTATATGGATGCCAATATGAAAAATGACCTTATTGAATGGGGTGTAGATTGGGATGATTTATCAGCCAGATTTATGAATAATGATAATCTCATAGCCAAATTTATGTTTAAATTTATTAAGGATCAGAGCTTTAGTCAGCTGACAGCTGCAATTGAAGCAAACAGTGTAGAAGATGTATTTAAAGCAGTCCATACACTCAAAGGCGTTTCAGGTAATCTTGGCCTTAAAGCCATGCTTGAGCCTGTAGTCAATCTTACAGAGATTACAAGGGCCGGTTCTATGGAAGGTGCCAGAGAACAGTATGAGCTTATAAAAGAAAAATATGAGCCATTAATGGAAATTTTAAATAAATATAATGTTTGATGTTTGGATTTAAGTTAGAGATTGAATCTTAAAAAGACATTTTTTTAGCCCGGTAAGTGTGGCAGTTCTGCTATACTTATCGGGCTTTTCTTGATGTTTAAAAAGTATCAGAAAGATTATAATTCTTCGAATTCAATATTTTGAGCATCGAGGAATTTTTTGACCTGATCATCCCACAAAAGGGCACCGGAGTTATCAAGACTAAATACCTTAAAGGAAATACCTGTTGTTATCTTGATAGAGCCATCGGAAAAGCTTATGCGAATTACATAATCTGCTACAGGCTCCTGTCCTTGCTCGCTTTCATTAAATATTGCCGCAGCTTTGTCCGGCTTTAGGTGAAGTATAAATTTAAAGCTTAAGGGTGTGTGCTTTCCTTTAATAAGGTTAAAAGCAATTTGCTGTACATCCTGCCAGCAGGACAGCGGATATGGGCATAAAGACGGATCGTCCTTAAGCTGCTGACCGTAAAACTCTTTATGAATATGACCGTCAATATTAAAGGTATTGAAGGTTTCAATTGTAGCCTCTTCTAAAAGGAAATCTTCAAAAAGAGTTCCTCCAAGAAGCTTTGCCATAAATTCTTTTGTATGTTTAATCTGTAATTCTATCATATTCTCTGCCACTTTAATGTTTCATCTAACCAATAAAGTTTCTCACTAAAGCATAAAATCCAAGTGACGGTGACCTGCCAAGGCTAGACGATATTTTAATTAGGTGTTATTATAAGTAGTATCAAAAACTACGTCTGTTTATGATGGTATCATAAATGGATTGGAGGTGCAATGAGCTATAAATTAGTAGTAGACAGTTGTTGTGATCTGCCTGAGGATTATAAAAAGGATCCAAGAATCCAAAGAGTTCCTTTTGTATTACAGGTAGAAGACAAACATATTATTGATGATGATACCTTTGATCAATTGGATTTTATAAAGCGTGTTGCTGAATCTGAGGAGTGTCCCAAGTCAGCATGCCCTTCACCGGATCTTTTTTTACAGGCATTTGAAACAGAGGCTGAGGATATATACGTAGTAACAATTTCATCAAAGCTTAGCGGATGCTATAACAGTGCCATTCTTGCCAAGAGTATGTACGAAGAGGATCATCCGGGAGCCAAAAATATTCATGTATTTGATTCACGTTCAGCTTGCTGCGGTGAGACACAGATAGCCTATAGAGTAATGGAACTTGCTGCCGAAGGCAAAAATTTCAACGAAATTGTTGAAGATGTTGAAAATTACAGAGACGGAATGAATACCTATTTTGTACTGGATAATCTTGAAACCCTTAGAAAAAACGGAAGACTCTCCGGTGTTAAAGCTCTTGTGGCATCAACTCTTAGTATTAAACCTGTAATGTGCGGAATTCAGGGTTCCATTGCACAAAGAGGTCAGGGCATCGGTATCAAGAAGGCTCTTATGAAAATGGCTGATATCTGCGTTGCTGAAGTTAAGGATTCCAAAGACAAGACTTTAATGATAACTCATTGTAATAACTATGAGAGATCTGAAGTTATCAAGAATCTTATTTTATCAAAGGCTGAGTTCAAAAAGGTTGTAATCGTTGATGCATCAGGCCTTAGCACAATGTATGCCAATGATGGTGGAATAGTTGTTACCTGCTGATCCCGGAATATTTAAAATTTTTTAGCTCTTTTGACTGTTTTTTATGTCAAAAGAGCTTTTTTTATGGTAAAATCCCTATGGTGTTGCGGGGACACTAAATTTTTGTTGGGAGAATATGAAATGAAGGAAAACATGAGAAGGCTGGCGCTTATTTTGTGCGCTGTGCTTATGTTTAATCATGCATTTGCAATGCAGGATGTAAGTGCTGCTTATAACGCAGAAACTGCTGTGTTCTTAGCTGAAAATGGATCATCTGTTGAGTTGAATTCAGGTGAAAACATAGCAAATGAAGAAGTTTTAAATGAAAGTGTTTCGGATGAAGAATCTTCAGATGAAAATCTTATATCCGAAGAAAATTCAGATGCGGAAGATTCTGATGATTCAAAAAAGGAATCTTCTGAAAGTAATGATAACAGCGGAGAGGGGGCAGAAGAGCTTTCTGATGCGACTGATGAGAATTCATCAGATGCAGGGGATGAGTCATCAGGTGATTTGTCAAATGAAGATAGCTCTACATCTGCGACGTCAAATTCAGATGATGCTGCTTCCAATCTTTCTTCAAGTATTGATGATTGCAGTGATGCTTCATCAAATGCTTCTATGGAAAACTCTGCAGATGTTAAAGATAGTAGTTTGAGTCTTGAAAGCACTGATACTACCTACAGTGGCAGCTGTGGTGAGAATGCTACCTGGACCTATGATACCAAAAGCCGCACTCTGACAATTTCAGGATCGGGAGATA
>JAILBM010000378.1 GCA_024680925.1 Butyrivibrio sp. | reverse complement strand
CCTGTTGAACCAAAGTAATATGTATTACCATCAATAGTTACAAAACTGTCCTTAATTACAGTTGTCATATCTGTATCATAGCAGTAAAGCTGTGCCCAATGTGTAAAGAGATTTTCTTCTGTGATCTGAGCTTCCTCTTCATTAGAAGCTGTCATTTTAACATTGCTGATAGTACAAAGCTCTGTATTCCAGAAAGCTGTATTTGCTGTTCCTACACCCCAGCTAAACTGATCACATGTAGCAAGAAAATCAAGAAGTGTTGCATAGCTTGCTGTTTCTGAACCATTTGTTCCAATGCTGATTTCTTCACCATTAACTGTAACAGTTATGTCTTCATCTGTTATAACTACATTAACAACAGTATCTTCGCCTTCGATCATAGAGGTTGCAGCATTTGTTCCTCCATCTACACCAGGCTGATTTATGTCGATCCAATTTCCGGCAAAATCATTGTAGCAGATATATGGTGCAGTCTCCATGGATACTCTTCCTGTTGAAGCTGATTCATAGAAACTGAAAATTCCATCCCAGCCGTTCTTGGCTGTGCCTGCTGTCATATTAATTGTGTACTCAATCTCAAGCTTGTTAAAATCAGCTCCTTCAAATGGGTTTGAACCAATTGTAATATCTCCTGTTGTATCAAGAACCACTTCATTAACAGTATAAATAATTGATCCGTCTTCATTTACAACTGTATTTTCACCACTGACAGTCGCTGCTGTATTCGGAGTATCTGTTTCTTCCTCCTCATCATCAGATTCTCCTGCAGTAGCTTCTTCTGCTTCAGAAGAGATTGAAATATTTGAAAGTGTACAAAGTTCTGTATTCCAATAAGCTGTTGATGCAAGACCAACACCCCAGGTAAGCTGATCACAAGTAGTTACAAAATCAAGAAGATCTTTATAATCAGCTCCTGAACCGTTATATCCAAGTGTTATTTCTTCACCGTCAACAGTTATTACCAGATCGCTCTGAGTAATTTTAATATTTACAGTGTAATCTGTTCCCGGCACCATATCAGGAGCAACGTTTGTTCCATTAGTGCTTCCCGGCTGATTAACATCAATCCAGTTTCCATCTGAATCGTTGTAGCATACATAAGGGGCTGTCTGTACAGATACTCTTCCTTTTGATGTGCTGTTATAGAATGATAAAATACCATCCCATCCGTTCTGAGCTGTTCCCTCAGTCATATTTATAGTATATGTAATATCAAGATTAGATATATTTTTTCCATAAAATGGATTTTCTTCTGTTTCAAGGAAGCTGTTTGATGTAAGCTCAATGCTGTCCTTAGAGTAAGATACCGCCTCATAAGTAATGGTTTCTTCCTCTTCCTCTGACCATTCACAGGTTGGTCCTACAGAACATACTACATTACTTATGGTTACATTAGCTGTCTGATCTGTCCACCATGAACCATAACCAAACATAAGTGTATCTGCACTTTCAGAAAGCCATTTAAGAACCTTTGAATAATCTGTAAGAGTTGCTGCACCTGCATCAGTATCAATAATTTCTTCTGTGAAGCATACAACCCCATCAACACTTACTGAAAAACCAGTCTGTGTAAGATTAACAGCTACATGACCACCATCTCCGATATAGTCTTCTACAAGAGCATAGTCAGTGAGGTTAGCATCATAATAATAACCGCCTGCATTGTAGCCAAGATATGATCCCGGTGTAAAATACAATCTTCCATCACTGGCACTGTTAGCCAAGAATGCAAATATTGTAGCAAGAACATTTGTTGTTCCTGTTGATGTAGCATCAAATTCAATTGTTACACCACCCGAAAGGTCAAGGCCACTTATGGTTCCTTCATAGAAAGGACTTGGTACTGAAAGAGATGATCCTGAAATCTTGGAAAGATCAACTTCGACACCTGTATAATATTCTCCAACAACTATTGAGTCTGTGCTGTTTTGTGCTGTTGCTTTAATAGTTACATCATAATCTTTTACATAGTAATAATCACCCTTAGAAATAGTTGCTGTAAGAGTAACCACAGTATCCTGTGCAGGGGTTGTTACTGTGCCATCATCTGCAACAATAGCTGTATCTGATGAAGTCCAGGAAATAGCTGAGCCATTGGATCCTTCTGTAGAAAGGGTAATGTTTCCAAAGGCTACTGAAGGAGCTGCATTTGCACTGTCTACAGCATCAAGAGCTACTGCTGCTTCATCTGTTATTTCACCTGATCCCCATACAGAAAGACCATCATCACTCATAGCTGTAAAGCACATAACAGAAACATTGCTTCCATCAAGAACCTGCTCAGTAAATACGCCATAATATACTTCATCATTTATAGTAAGCTGACAATATGGTGTGCCATCTGTCATGGTCCAGGTTCCTGTATATTCACCTGAGATTGTTCCATCTTCGCCTAAGGTAATATCTACAGGAGTGTTATAAGCAAGTTTAGAATAAGCCATCTGGAAATCATGACTAATAAATCCGTATGTTCCGACTACTTCATCTTTGCTGTATCCATTTTCTTCAAGGGTTTCACCGGAATATTCGTAAGGAGCTGCAATGAGCCATCCTTTTTCATTGGTAAAGAGCTGATGAACTCTTACTTCATGTGTAGCTGTGCCATCATTAAATTTTGTATGATAAATCACATAGCTCTTACCTTCGGAATCAGTAATTACTGAGTTGTGTCCCTGGGACAGTTCAGCCTTATCCATATTTTCCCACTGATAGCCGCCCATAAGCTTCATACCTCTGTTGTTAGAGGTATCTGTCGCACTGTAGTTCATTATGTATTTATTGAAAATTGCACTGTTACCATTTTCATCTACATAGTCGCCATCAGGTGTACTGCTTCTGAAGATTCTCATATTGTATCCACCTTCAGGAGAATAGAAACCGTAGGACATAAACAGATAGTAATAATCACCTATATGCTGTATATATGAACCTTCACCGGAAACATAATAGCCACCGGCAATCTTAGTTCCAAAATACTCATCTGATGTAACAGAAGCGCCAAGAGTATCATAATCACTGTCATAAGTTACTGTGTAATCTCTAAGGCCTGTTTCTTCGTCCAACTCAAGTTCATAAATACCACCTGACCATGAGCCATAGGCAAGCCAGAGCTTTCCGTCTTCATCATAATATACACAAGGATCAATGGCATGTGGCCAATATGTTCCCCATGTTTCATCTGCTATTTTCTGATATTTTTCAGGAAGCTCATCCTGCTCTCCAATTACAAGCTCAAGATCGGTATTCTTGAAGGATTTACTTGAATCTGTTGTACTAAAACCGGAAAATACTACAGGACCCTGATATACATAAGGACCTTCAATATCATCAGCAGTTAAAAGAATTACTGCTGAATTCCACTTGGCTCCATTAAGACTTAAATACATGCACCATTTACCAAGAGTATCATTATAGATAACATCCGGTGCCCACATATTTCCTGATACTGTATTGTCTGAAATCCAGGAAGCAATATCATAATTTTCGCCAAAATCCAGTTCACCAAAAGTTGTCTGAACTGTTCCTGTATACGCATTGCTTACAAATGCATCATTGTAAGATGCCTGTACAATCACACCTGATGATGTACCCTCTGGCGCAGAATAATTAACAATGTCACTGGTTAGTTCTTCTGTTGATGCCTTAGTTGCAGCATCTGAGCCTTCTGTAGCATCATCTGTTTCTGCTTCATCTAAGCTGACTTCGCTTGATGCAGCATCCTCTGATGATGCATTTACAGCAGCATCCGTTTCTTCTGATGAGCTTTTTGTTGAATCTGCAGCATCTTCCGATGAACTATCTGTTGCTGAATCTGTTTCCTCTGATGAGCTATCTGTTGCTGAACTTTCTGAAACTGATAATGATTCTGAACAGCCTTCAATAACACCAAATAAAGCAGAATCTTCAGATTCGGTGTAAAGATCCGTCCAGTTTTCGAGATCTGTAGATTTAGATACAGCCATGTGAGATCCAAAAATGTAGTATGTGCCATTATTGTCATATACTACAGATGGATCATGCACACTGGTTCTGTCATAATCTGCATCCCCTGTGAGTATTTCTACATCAGAATCAGAAAGCTGAATTGATGCAGAACTACCTTCCTCTGCAGCTGCTGTGATAGTTGTAAGCTGTGTCCCCATTGTGCTTACCACAAGAGCAGCGGTCATTACAGAAGAAAACAACCTACTCAAAAATCTTTTTTTCATTTAGTTTTCCTCCCCTAATTTTTATGAAGCAATTATTTTCCCCACTTTGCTTCTTAAAAGGTTTTTATTTACAAATAACATAGCACAATGCACAAACAAAGTCATTATCTGTTTTAGTTTTTCGTGAAATAGTTTAATTTTCTTTCGTTGATTTTGTTTAAAATTACTATAAAATATTTTAGATAGTTCTATATTAATGTTGAAATCTACTCCGACATGCCGACAGACTCGAGGTTACTTCGTAACCCCTCGTTGTCGCGGCGTTCGCCGTATGTAAATAAAAAAAAAGTCTGAAAAACATACAAGTATGTTTTTCAGACTCTTTCCTTATTTACGCATGTCTCACTTTAACGCGCATATTTACGCATGTCTCACTTTAACACGCACTTTAACGCGCATTTTTACGCGCAGTGTTCAAGTTAATTTTATGTAATGATTATCTCTGGATACGTCCTGAGCCGTCGCCACCTGCAAGCTTGTTTACTTCATCAACGCTTACCATGTTGTAATCGCCTTCGATTGTGTGCTTAAGAGCAGATGCTGCTACAGCGAATTCAATTGTCTGCTGTGGATCGTAGTTATTTACGCAAGCGTAGATAAGTCCGCCACCGAATGAATCACCACCACCTACACGATCAACGATACGAAGTGCATACTTCTTTGAGAAGTAAGCCTGTCCGTCTGTGTAAAGCATAGCGCTCCAGTTATTGTCATTAGCTGAGATAGACTCACGAAGTGTGATAGCAACTTTCTTGAATCCAAATCTCTCTGTAAGCTTCTGAGCAACTTCAATGTAACCCTCTCTGTTAAGCTTACCTGTTGTAACGTCTGTTGAAGAAGCCTTGATTCCGAATACGTCATCAGCATCCTCTTCGTTTGCGATACAAACATCAACATATTTGCAAACTTCAGCCATAACCTTGCCGGCCTTTTCCTTGCTCCAGAGCTTTCCTCTGTAGTTAAGGTCACAAGATACTGTAAGTCCTTTTTCCTTAGCTTTCTTAACAGCTTCAAGAGTAATCTCTGCAAGGCTGTCTGAAACTGCTGGTGTAATACCTGTTACGTGGAACCACTCAGCGCCATCAAATATTTCATCCCAGTTGAAGTCTGAAGGAACTGCTTCAGCGATTGCAGAATGAGCTCTATCATAGATACACTTAGAACCTCTCTGAGAAGCACCCTTTTCATTGTAGTAGATACCTACTCTGTCACCACCACGTGTGATGAACTTTGTATCAACGCCAAATTTACGAAGTGAATTTACTGCAGCCTGACCAATTTCGTGCTTTGGAAGCTTTGTAACAAATGCAGCATCAACACCATAGTTAGCAAGTGAAACTGAAACGTTAGCTTCACCGCCACCAAATGTAGCCTCAAGGTGATCAACCTGTACAAATCTTAAATAGTTATCTGGCTGAAGACGAAGCATCAGCTCACCAAATGTAACAACTCTCTTACTCATGTTATATACTCCTTAATTATCTTCATATGAACAGGTATAAACCAAACAGATTTATACCTGCCAAAATTATTGGTTATTTATTATAAAATTAGTCATTAAGACCAAGGTGAACACCGAATCCGCCGATTTCATCAGCAAGGTAAGCAACCTTAAGGTGTCCCTGAGCATCATATGAGAATGTAGACTCATCAAACTTGAAGCCTTTTCTCTGAAGGTGATATACAGCTCTGTCAACATTGTTTGTTCCAATAGCCATATGACCACATGCTCCACGGCCTTTGCTCTTCATAACTTCGATGCCTGTTCCGGCAAAGATTGAAGAATTTCCAACCTTCTTTGCAAAGCCAAAAAGCTTTCCAAATGTATCAGCTGTAGCTTCAGCTTCAGTAGCATCTGCTGAATTGATACCAATATGTTTAATCTTGAAGCCAAGCATAGAATTAACTGCATCAGCAACAAGAGCTTCAATCTCATCAAACTTACCTGCTGCAATAAGGTCCTTCTTAACCATCCAGCTTCCGCCAGCGCATACAACCTTATTAAAGCTAAGGTAATCATTTAAGTTGTTCTTATTTACACCACCTGTAGGCATGAAGTGCATCTTTGTATAAGGTGCAGCCATAGCCTTAATCTTAGCGATACCACCATTCTGTTCAGCTGGGAAGAACTTAACAACATCGAGCCCACACTCGATTGCCTGCTCAACTTCACCAGGAGTTGCAATACCAGGAACCATTGGAATACCAATCTTCTGGCAATATTCAACAGTCTTTCTGTTGAATCCCGGGCTAACGATAAACTTAGCACCTGCTGCCTTTGCTCTGTCAGCCTGCTCTGTTGTAAGAACTGTTCCGGCACCAACGATCATCTCAGGGAATTTCTCAGAAATAATCTTAATAGCTTCCTCAGCTGCATCTGTACGGAAAGTAACCTCTGCACATGGAAGTCCTCCGTCAATAAGTGCTTTTGCAAGTGGCTCAGCATCTTTTGCATCGTCAATTGCGATTACAGGTACAATACCAATTTTGTATAACTCTTCTACTACCTTATCCATTTTATTTCCTTTCATGTATGAAGGAACAGATACATAAGGTTATCCCCTTAATATGTACCTATTCCCCCAAATATTACATATATTTATCGTTTATTATAATTCAATTAAAATCAATCTACATCACTAAATTTAGACTCATCGAGGTTGTTAGGATCCTGTCCGATATAAGCAAGGATACCGCCATCGATATAAACAACCTGACCATTGATAAAGTCAGATGCTTCTGAAGCAAGGAATACTGCAAGTCCCATAAGATCTTCTGTCTTTCCCCATCTCTGAGCAGGTGTCTTAGATCTGATAAATCTGTCAAATGGGTGCATAGAACCATCAGCCTGTTTCTCACGAAGAGGAGCTGTCTGAGGTGTTGCAATGTAACCAGGTCCAATAGCATTACACTGAATGTTGTACTGACCATATTCAGAACAGATATTCTTTGTAAGCATCTTGAGACCACCCTTAGCAGCAGCATAAGCTGATACTGTCTCACGTCCAAGTTCAGACATCATTGAGCAAGCATTGATGATCTTACCTGATCCCTTAGCAATCATATCAGGAAGAACTGCCTTAGAGCAGATGAATGGACCTGTAAGGTCAACATTGATTACCTGATTCCACTGATCAAGTGTCATCTCTGTCATAGGGATTCTCTTGATGATACCTGCATTGTTTACAAGGATATCAATTGAACCAACCTTTTCCTTAACGTCTGCTACGAATTTGTTTACCTGCTCTTCATTTGTTACGTCACAAACAGCACCGTAAACTTCAACTCCTGCCTTCTTGTACTCTTCAAGACCTCTGTCTACAAGATCCTGGTTGATATCATTGAATACTACCTTTGCACCTGCTTCAGCATATGCAAGAGCATAAGCAAGACCAAGACCATATGAAGCGCCTGTAATCCATGCTACTTTTCCCTTTAAAGAAAACTTGTCTAAAATGTTACCCATTACCTTTTCCTCCTGTTTGGTTATATAGTGGTTTAAAGTTAATTCATATTATTAACTGAAGGTTAAACCCTCAGTTTGAAACACTTTTATCGAAAGTCGCATAAAATGCGTACCGCTTAACTTAAATCCAATTATTTAAGATCCTGCATTGCACAGTCATCCATATCGTCGAAATCCTGGTTTTCTCCAACCATTCCCCAAATGAATGTATATGCCTGTGTGCCGCATCCTGAATGAATTGACCAGCTAGGGCTTATTACAGCCTGCTCATTTCTCATTACGATGTGTCTTGTTTCTGTAGGTTCACCCATGAAGTGCATTACAAGAGCATCTTCAGGAATATCAAAGTATAAATATACTTCCATACGTCTGTCATGTGTATGACAAGGCATTGTATTCCATACACTACCCGGCTTAAGTTCTGTCATACCCATTTCAAGCTGGCAGGTTTCAACCTGTCCCGGAAGGATATATTTGTTAATAACTCTGTGATTAGCCTGCTCGAGACAGCCAAGCTCCTTTTTGTTCTCATCCTTGATGATAACCACATCATCAGAAGGTGTACCCTCTCTCTTGATAAGAACTGTAGGATATGTCTTATGTGCAGGTGCACTGTTTATATAGAACTTAGCAGGTTTAGCAGAATCTACACTTGCAAAAGTAATATCTTTTGCACCCATTCCTATATACATTCCCTGCTTGTAATCTACATCATATTTCTTGCCATCAATTGTGATAACACCGGCACCACCGATGTTGATAACACCCATTTCACGTCTCTGCAGGAAATACTCTGCTCTGAGTTCGTCTCCGGCTGTTAATTTAAGCTCCTGATTAACAGGTACTGCAGAACCAGTAATGATTCTGTCAATATGGCTGTAAACAAGCTTAATGTCATTTGGCTGGAAAAGATCATCAATCAGATATTCTTCTCTGAGCCTAGTTGTATCATAGTACTTTTCGTCCTTTGGTGAAGACGCTGTTCTTAATTCCATGATTGCCTCCTACCCCTATAAAATAAATTTATTACTATATCAGTATATGATGAAAAATAATCCATGTCAGTTCAAAAACAGAAAAAAAAGTTGCAAATCTTGACCAAATGTAAGTGCTTTCAAATAAATGTAAAAAAATCCCCTATAAACACACTTTATATCGTGCATTTATAAGGGATTAATTCATATATCTTTCTTACATTTTACAAATATCGAAATTACTGTATATTTTACAAAAAGCTTTAGCAGCTTGCGTTTGATGCATTATTGGTAACTACATTTCCAAAAATATCTTTATTAACATATAATGTTCCGGTTGAAGAATTATATCTTTTACTTACGGAATCTTCATCCTTACAACTTGGCATTCCCATTGCTGAAGCCAATGATTTGATTAAATCGTCTCTGTCAAAATTACCCATTTTTATGTTCTCCCATTCTCGTAATAACACTTTCAAATTTCAGAATTCAAAAATGCTGTAATAACAATTTTATGCTCACAGGTTAGTTATAACACATGAACCTAAAACGAAACTAAAAATAATATTTTAGTTTCCAGAATTATTACAAAAATGAGTATAGCAACTTCTCAATAAGCTGTCATCATAAATTTATAGATATTTTATGAACATTCTGTGTTTTATGATTACTCTATAATATTATGTTACAGGCTTTCTACTATATATTAATTAATCCAATACTTCTAACTGATAATTTCATTAACTGCGTCAATCACATCAGGAAGGCGAATTGCTACTGCTTCATTATCTTGTGTACCTCCCGTAAGCATTCCTATATAATGGCCATAGCTGTCAAATACTCCTCCTCCTGACATTCCGCCTCTGGCATAGCAATAACAATAGATCATATTTTTATCCAGCTTTGTAACATATATGTCTGTGCTTACTATAACACCACTATATACTTCATTGGCAATTCTGCTGTTTTCGCCGTACAGTAATATCTTTTCATCCCCGGTATTTTTCTTTACCGCATTAGCGGATCCTATGGTAATAATTTCATCTTCGACAGTCAGGCAATTAAATATATCCATATCATAATTTACAGACCTGTAGTGAATAAGTTCAAAATAAGGAATTTCATCTACACTTACTCTTATAATTCCCACATCTGTATCTTCCGAAGTTCCAAAGAGTTCTGCATCCGTTACTGCTCCATCATAAAAAATCACATAGTGATTATCTCCGGTACTCCAGTTTTCAAGTACATGCTTATTGGTAATAATTGTTATATATTCCTCATCCATACTCCAAATAGTTCCGGCACCATAGGATCCGTTTGAATGTATCTGCACAATACAGGGACGCACACATTCATAAGCCATATTGGAATCCTTCAGGGAAGAAACAGAACTTGAAAAAGCATTAAGTCTAACCATTCCGTTATATATTTCCTCATCTGCAGGACCTTGGGCAAAAGAGTTTATGGAATTTTGGAAAGTCAGTAAAAACAAAAATATACCAATAAAAAGCTTTCTTATCAGTTGATAATTTAAATTAATCATTAAAGTTGTTTTTATCAGAGAAATCCTATGATCTGTCATTATGTCATTCCATCCGGAGCTAAATATTTTTGATTATATAAAAAAAATATTGTATATATAATTGTACGTTAATTACAGAAATCCGCATTTACTGCGGGTTTCGTAAGAAAGTGATTCAAGAGGCAAATAGGCCCTGCGACATTAGTCGCCTTCAAATGGCCTATTTGCATGACTTTTGGAGCAAAGCGGCAAAAAGTCATAGAATAAAATTTTCCTTATAAGGCTTTTTTACTATTCCTATTCTATCAGAAAATAGTCTTTACTTGACAATTTTGAAAAATATAAGTAAATTAATCTTTACATGAGTAGGACAAATGACCGCGGCTGCAATTTCCGAAAGGAAGCAGGTGAGGAAAGTCCGGGCTTCATAGGGCAGGATGCCGGCTAACGGCCGGTGGAGGTGACTCCCAGGAAAGTGCAACAGAGATATACCGCGCAGTGTTTGATAAGCTTGTCTTATCAGGCTCCTGCTTAGGCAGGAAAGGTAGATGCTTAGCATCTACGCGTAAGGATGGAAAGGCAGTGTAAGAGACTACCGTGCGGGTGGTAACATCCGTAGCCATGTAAACCCCATTCGAAGCAAGACCGAGCAGAAAACCATGAGCCGGCCCGGCTCGTTTTCAGGTGGGTCGCTTGAAACTGTTGGCAACAGCAGTTCTAGATAGATGGTCATTCAAGACATAACCCGGCTTACAATTCTACTCATGTATAAAAAAAGACACCCTAAGGTGTCTTTTTTTATACATTAAAACAGCTGCCGCCTACAAACTCTCTGCAAATTGAATTTCTCGGAAGATCATCGGCATTCATTCCTACAAAATACTCAAGGAACTTTAAAAGACGCTTTGCTTCCAAATATTCCGGAGCATCCTTTGGTATACTGAAAAGAAGTGGTTCAGCATACTGTTTTATAATAGAAAGCTCATATATCTGTACAGAATTGAACATTTCATCAGCACTTTCCTGGAATGGAAAAATATACTGTTCTTCTCCTGCACGCACAGAAGGCCACATAGCTATGGTCTTTGCTGCATTGGTCCCGCGAGTTCTTGCATCACGCACAATTCTTCTAAGAAGTCTTCCATCAGTTGTTGGAATCCTGTTGTGATTATCTATGTTGATACTGGTAAGAGCACTAATATATATCTTAAATTTAGATTCTGCAGGAAGGGCATAGGACATTTTCTCATTCAGACCATGAATACCTTCAATAACAAGTACGTCTTCATCATTAAGCTTCATAGGAATACCTTTGTCTTCTCTTTTACCTGTTATAAAATTAAATATAGGAAGTTCTACCTGTTCTCCTGCCAGAAGCTTTTTCATATCCACATTAAACTGCTCTACATCAATAGCCTCAAGACATTCAAAATTGTAATTACCATTTTCATCCCTTGGTGTATCTTCCCTGTTCTTGAAATAATTATCAAGACTTATAAGATGTGGTACCAGGCCATAGGTCTGAAGCTGAATGGACATTCTGTTTGCAAAGGATGTTTTTCCTGAAGAACTTGGTCCTGCTATCATTACGAACTTAATATCTTTTCTGTCGTGTATTTTCTTGGCTATTTCTCCGATACGTCGTTCCTGAAATGCTTCCTGAACAAGAATAAGCTCATGGGTATTACCACCGCAAACAAGGCTGTTAAGGTCTCCCACATTATCAATTCCCATAGTCTGTCCCCATTTTGTAGACATAACCATGGTATCCACAAGCTTTTCTCTTGGAGCAAACTCTACGATTTCATTGGAATTCAGACGGGGCGGAAGAACCAAAAGAAGTCCGTCTCTGTATTTTTCTACTCTGAAAACTCTCACATAGGATGTATTTGGAAGCATATATCCATAAAAATAATCAAAATATCCGTCAAGATTATACATATTGATCTCAGAATTACGACGGAAATGGAAAAGCTTCACCTTATCCTCCATGCCCTGTCTTTTAAATATATCTATAGCCTCATCCAATGGATATACCGATTTAAAAATAGGTATGGCACTATCCTGCATCTCATCCATACGCTTTTCCACAAGCTCATTAAGATTTTCAGGAACAGGTCCGTCCATCTTAACCGAACAGTAATATCCATAACCTACTGAAAATTCCACTTTCACCTTAGATGAAGCCTCTTCTCCAGTAACGTCCCTTACAGCCTTTACCAGCATCATAAGTGCTGTACGTACTAAAGTCTGATATCCTATCTGGTCCTCTACAGTTACAAAAGACAGTTCACCGTCTTTTTTTACCTTTTTAAAAAGCTCTCTGATCTTGCCGTTAAAAATAACATCGGCAATAAGTGCTTTGTATTGTGACTGATACGATTTTGCAATAGCCTCAAAAGTTGTATCTGCCGCATATTCCTTTTTTTCTCCGTTGATAGTAATAATAGGCATAGGCAAACCCTCCAACTTATATTTTTAAGAACAAACGCTCTGATTTCATCAGCTTTTAATCCCACAAACCGATAGCCTTCTCTATATCTTCAAGCTCCTGCAAAACTTCTGCCCGCCTTTCCCCTTTCATATTTTCAGGGAGAGCTTTAATTATAGAGCTTGCAACCTCTTTTCCATGCTCCAGATATGCTTTAAGGGTTTCAGATCTCTGCTTAAGCAAAAAAGGTCCGAATCTGTCGCATATACGAAGAGCGGTCTCATAGCTGCAACTGTATTTCGAAATAATTTCATTTATCATATCAGTATATATCGGCTGTTTATCTGTATTTGCACAGCTTACCTTGATCAAAAAGTAATATTTACCATCTTCCTCAAGGGATTTTTCTGTCAAAACATCATATTTATTATCTCTCAAAAACCGTCTAAATTCCATAAGTTCTGACTGAGGTTGTAAAATCATTTCTTTTATTCCCTTTTCACAAGGTCTGCCTTCTTCTACAATCCTCTGCATTAAAGGTCCACCCATTCCGGCACAGATTACTGTATCAGCCTCATTTTCCATAAGCTTTTCCATACCATCGGAAAGACGCAGATCTATTTTTTGAGAAAGTCCATATTCAGTCACATGCTCTTTGGCCCTGTCAAGAGGTCCTCTTCTTACATCCATTGCAATGGCCTTTGGAACTATATTTTTTAAAACAAGATAAATCGGTACAAAGCCATGATCTGTTCCTATATCCGCTACACGCATTCCCGGTGTCACAGTTTCTGCGATGGTCTGCAATCTGCGGGAAAGCTGTGGGAGCTTAATTTCATTTTCCATTTAAAGATCACCTTAAAACTAATTATATTAAATAATAGCTGTGTGCAAAAAATACACACAGCTATTTAAGTTCATATCAAAGAACCCTGTATTCCATAATGTCACTAAAAAACCATCAATCAAGATAATCCTTGAGCTTACGGCTACGGCTTGGATGACGAAGCTTTCTGAGAGCCTTGGCCTCAATCTGACGAATACGCTCACGGGTTACATTAAATTCCTTACCAACTTCTTCAAGAGTACGTGCTCTTCCGTCATCAAGACCGAAACGAAGTCTTAAAACCTTCTGCTCACGTTCTGTAAGAGTGCCAAGTACTTCAACGAGCTGTTCCTTAAGAAGTGTGAAAGCAGCCGCATCTGCAGGTACAGGAACGTTATCATCCTGAATGAAATCGCCAAGATGTGAATCTTCCTCTTCACCGATAGGTGTTTCAAGAGATACAGGCTCCTGGGAAATTTTAAGAATTTCACGAACACGCTCTACAGGCATATTCATCTCTTTTGCAATTTCTTCAGGAACAGGCTCTCTTCCAAGGGACTGTAAAAGCTGCCTGCTGACACGGATAAGTTTATTAATGGTTTCAACCATATGCACAGGGATACGAATAGTTCTTGCCTGATCGGCAATAGCTCTTGTAATAGCCTGTCTTATCCACCATGTAGCATAGGTAGAGAACTTAAATCCCTTACGGAAATCAAACTTCTCAACAGCCTTTATAAGACCAAGGTTACCTTCCTGAATAAGATCAAGGAAGAGCATTCCACGTCCTACATAACGCTTTGCAATACTTACTACAAGTCGAAGGTTAGCTTCGGCAAGACGTTTCTTAGCCTCTTCACCTTCATATATAAGCTGGTTAAGCTCTTTCTTTTCTTCGTCACTAAGCTCATTTTTGTCTGCATCTTCATCAAGTTTCTGTTGAGCTTCCATTCCGGCTTCCATAGCCTTTGCAAGATCAATTTCCTGATCGGCATTAAGAAGAGGAACCTTACCGATTTCCTTAAGGTACATTCTGACAGGATCTTCAATGCTTACACCATCAGGAACTGACAGATCGATATTTTCCATATCAACCTCTTCCTCATCGTCAAGCATCAGATCATCATCATCAGGAATATCATCATCAATGTCCTCGGACATTCTAAGAACATCAACCTTCGACTTTTCAAGATACTCAAGTACCTTGTCCAGCTGTTCGTCATTTAAACCAAGCTCCGCAAAAAAGTCACTAATTTCATTATACTCAAGAACATTATTTTTCTTCTTGGCAAGAACCATTAAATCTGCAAGCTTCTGAGTAAACTTTGCCTTGGTATCTTCATCCATCTCTGCATCATCAGACTCTTCGTTTACAGACTCTTCAGCCTCATCATCAGCCTTTTTCTTTTTTGAAGTCTTTTTAGTCTTTCCTTCATCATCAGCTTTAGACTTTCTTGTCTTCTTAGGAGCTGCCTCTTCATCACTTTCTTCAACAGCCTTTTTTGACTTAGAAGCCTTTGCAGGCTTTTCTACCTCTTCCTCAAGCTCGTCCTCAACTGCCTTTTTTGCCTTACTTGTCTTAACTGTCTTCTCCTCAGCTGTCTTCTTAGTTGTCTTTTTCTCTGCCATTTCTTTTCTTTCCTTTCAGCCTCTTGCTCCTATATGGTGCAGGGTTAATCTATAACTAAATAAGTTTTAATCATCAAGTACTATCTTTGCATGGGCAATTTCTTCCAAATGCTTCTTGCCCTCAATAGTCTTCTTTAAAAAGTCAGGATCGTCCATCTTAAGCTCACGCATCTGTCTTTCATAACCGGTGGTCTTAACATCATAAATAATATCACGGAAAGCTTTGTTTCTCTCTTCCTTTGTTTCAATCTTAACAAGATTGGTGTTAAACAGCTCCGCTACTCTGCGATGTTCCTCCTCGTCGGTAAAATGATCTATAACCGATGCCGGTGAAAACTGTCCTTTTTCAAGACCATCAAACATATCAATAGCTACATTTCTATAAAGATCATCGGCAAAATCAGCCGGATCTATCCACTTTCTTACCTTAGAATAAATCTCAGGTTCATCTGCAAGCCAGGTAATAAGAAGTCTTTGCGGTTTTCTAATAGCTTCACCCGGATCGGCCTTTGCCTGTATTCCGCTTTTGGGTCTCTCAACCGGTCTTACAATTCCGCCCTGACTGGCAAAACTTTGTACAAGGCGTCTTAAATCTTCCTGTATTATATTATATTTTGCAGCCACAGCCTCGAGATAATTTTCCCTCTCAACAGCTTCTTCAAACTCGCAAAGTTTCCGGGCTATTTTTTTGTAAAAATCAGTCTTGGCCTCAGGATCGCTCATGTTGGTCTGACCTTCCATGATTCTTATTTCAAAGAAAAACGGATTTTCAGCCTCATAAATTCTCTGCTTAAAGGCCTCTTTCCCTTCATTCTTAATAAACTCATCAGGATCCTTATAGGGTTTTAAATTAAGCACCTTGCCTTTAAGTCCTGCTTCCTTAAGAATTCCGATTCCTCTAAGAGCCGCTTTGGTTCCGGCTTCATCGCTATCATAGGAAAGGATAACTTCATCCGTATACCTTTTTAAGATCTGAGCCTGCCCGGATGTAAAGGCTGTACCAAGGGATGCTACTGCCATATTAAAACCTGCCTGATGCATAGCTATTACATCCATATAACCTTCACAGATTATCATAAAGCCCGCTCTTGCATTCTTGGCAAAATTAAGTCCAAACAGATTTCTACTCTTATCAAAGATCATTGTTTCCGGAGAATTAAGGTACTTGGGTTTACCATCCCCCATTACTCTCCCGCCAAAGCCTATTACCTTCTGGCCGGCATCAAATATAGGAAACATAACTCTGTTCCAGAATTTATCATGAGTACCGAATTTCTCATCATGAGAAGCAAGTCCCGCTTCAATTATCTGACCATCACTATAGCCTTTATTTCTTAAATAAAGCACCAGATCATTACTGGTTATATTAGCAAAGCCCAGTCCAAACTGTTTCATGGTTTCTTCTGAAAGCTGTCGCTCTTTAAAATATTCAAGACCTTTCGCGCCAACAGGCTGTCTTAGCAGCGCATAATAATACTTTGCAGCTTCCCTGTTAATGTCCAAAAGCACTTGTCTTTTATCACGCATAGCCTTTGCCTGTGGTGAATCATCCACATCGGGAAGATTCACGCCGCTTCGTTGAGCAAGCTCTTTAACAGCCTCCTGAAAGGTCAGGTTATCATACTTCATAAGGAAGGAAAAAACGTTTCCTCCTTCGCCACATCCAAAGCAGTAAAACATCTGCTTTCCGGGTGATACAGAAAATGATGGCGATTTTTCATTGTGAAAAGGACAAAGTCCAAAGTAATTGGCCCCCTTTTTCTGAAGATGAACATATTGCCCAACCACATCCACAATGTCATTACGGGAACGTACCTCCTCGATTATATCATCGGGGTAACGCATTAAATCTCTCTCCTCCGTGAACACCAATTTCTTTAACCGAATGCATCATTATATTTTGCCAAAAATGATTTCTCATTTCTACAAAACATTCCAGGACTTAGGAACATAATATTCCTGGAACTTTGCAATAGCAAAACGGTCAGTCATGGAACTGATGTAATCACAAACTAATTTTTCTTTTGGCTCTTCTTTGTCACAAAGAGCCTTTAAATATTCAGGCAACAGCTCAAAGTGTTCCATATAATGTTTATATAAAATCCTTATAAGTTCTACTGCCTTACCCTCTTCGCCTTTAGCGACGGGATTGGTATATACATTTGCAAACATAAAGCTTCTGATATCGTGAAGCGCCTGATATCCTTGATCGGACATCTTTACATCATCCTTATCAAGACTGTTTACCACAATATCATGTATAAAAAAGTCCAGCCATTGTCCGTTGGTCCTGCCTATAACCGAAGTTATATCCTCAGGAACATCACTGACTTTAAGTATTCCCCCACGTAGAGCATCATCCATATCATGATGAATATAGGCTATCTTATCCGATAATCTTACTACCTTACCCTCAAGAGTATGAGGAAGTGTATTCATTTCATGATTTAATATGCCATCCCTTACTTCCACAGTAAGATTTAGTCCCTGTCCGTCTTTTTCCAAAAGTTCAACAGTTCTAAGGCTCTGTTCATTGTGCTTAAAGCCAAAGGGACAAACAGAGTTAAGGGCTCTCTCTCCTGCATGACCAAAGGGTGTATGTCCAAGATCGTGTCCAAAGGCAATAGCCTCAGCAAGATCTTCATTTAATCCCAGTGCCCTTGCTATGGTTCTGGCATTTTGAGATACCTCAAGGGTATGAGTCATACGGGTTCTGTAATGATCCCCATCGGGAGTAAGAAAAACCTGTGTCTTGTCCTTAAGTCTCCTAAAAGACTTGGAATATAATATCCTGTCTCTGTCTCTCTGATAACAGGGTCTTATATCACAGTCATTTTCCTCTCTGTCCCGTCCTTTACTGTTCATACTAAGTGAAGCATAGGGACTAAGTATACGTTTTTCTCTTTCTTCAAGGCTTTCACGAATTTTCATATTTGTTCCCCAAGTATTAAACTAATAAACAATGTTAAAAGCTACAAATAATACTATCAAATGAAACTCTTTTTTAACCTATAACTAAAAAGCAAAAAAACTGCCTACAATAAAAATATTCGGCAGTTTTTTCCAATTTCCTTTTTTATTTTCAAAAATTTTTAAATTATTTTGTCCACTCATTTATACGGCTCTCATACTGTTCATTAAACCATTTAACAGCATCAGCCATACCTTCCTCTGTGATGGGAAAATGCTTTGTGGTTTTTACCTCATCAGGAGTGTGAAAATAGCTGTTTGGTTCAGGCCAGACCGTTGCCATAAGTGTTGCACTGGGATCACGCTTATCAACCGGGGTAAAATGTACATTTTCCAAAGGATTTCTTGCCAGTCTGTATCTCATACCCTTATAGCTTCCAAAATATGCTTCACCGTATTCATAATGAGTAAATGCAAAAAAATCTTTTAACTCTATTGCCATATCAACCTCAAAATATATCAGAATACAATCTTTCCTGTATCTCTTCTGTTTATTACATAATATGCTGCATTATCCTGAGGTTTAATATAAACCTGAAGCTCTTTTATCTCTGTAAGCTTATGTCCCTTGGCAACATAATCACTCTTGGCTCTGTCATAAATATCCTCAATACGAATCTCATGATTCTCATATTGGATATATGCCTCTGTCTTAATTGATTTCTTTGCAGCTTTTTCTGTAAGATCCTCACCAACCACCTTAGCGGTTCTGGCTGCCTTTTTGGCTGCAGGCTCAGTCTTCTTTTTAACTTCCTTGATAATAGGATCTGCTTTATCAATAATATTATTTATAACAGGTTCTGCTGCCTTTTTAGCCTTCTTAACGTAGGGTTCTGCCTTGGCTGCTGCATCCTTTACCATAGGCTCTGCCTTGGCCGCAGCATTTTTAATAGCAGGCTCTGCCTTGTTGACCGCATCCTTTATAACAGGCTCTGCTGCAGCAACTGCCTTATCAATGGTTGGCTTTGCTTTATCCATATAAGGCTTGGCTGCAACCTTAGCATCTCTTATTATAGGTTCGGCCGCTTCCTTTGCACTCTGCAAAACAGGCTCTGCTGCCTTTGAAACTTCCTTTGCAATCTCTTTTATCTTATCGCTTGAACTCTTATCACTCATCTCATACCTCCCCATAAGTTATGGAATTTTAAAAAATGCATTCAAGACCATATAAACATAAAAAACGGTCAGACTGCACTCCTTTATTATCGCGCATTCTGACCGTCTTTGCAAGAATTCTTATTTATTTACGTACATGCTCACTTTCTTCTACAGCCTTTTGAATATCCGGAACATCTCCAACCTCGGAAGTCTCTCCTGTTGCTTCACATCTAACAGTTACGCGACTTGCTCCGCCAACAGTACAGGTAAAAAGCGTAAGATCCCAGTCACCTTCTTCCATTTCCTCTATATCGTAGGATCCAAGTGTCTCTATATTAGATACCTGATAATAAAAGCTTCTGCCATTCATATCAGTTACTATTACTTCATCTCCGGTGGAAAGCTGATTAAGATTGCCAAAATGTTCCACATAATTGTGACCTGCAATTATAAGATCATTATCATAAACAGATCCCAGATACCTGCAAACAGAAATCTTGGCATTATCACTTCCCCACTCGCTTTGAATAGGTAACAAAAGTCCCAGGGAGGGGATTTCAACCGTCCCAATATAGGATCTTCCATCTACATCTGCAACAGGCATATCACCTTCATATGTAGCATCCAGAACTGTTTGTGGCATCTGCTCCAAAACACATTCCAGATCACTTTCAGATGCATCGGCTGCTGCCTGGGATTCAGACTGATTATTATATACAATCACACCGGCTATACCAATAAATACAAGACCAATAATAATAAATACAAAACCTTTGATCTTATTCATAAAAAACTCCAATTACTCTGCCTTCTTTTTAAGGCTCCTTATTCCAAGACCTATAAATAAAAGTCCCGCAATAACAAGGAAAGGAATAGGCCACCACAACAGTCCTGTCTGTGGAAGTCTTTTTGCACCCAAAACCTCTCCGATTTTTCTAATCATTCCAAGGACTTCACCACCCGGTGTTTCCTCTAAATTCGGATAATCCGGTTCTCCCGGCTCAGATGGTACATCAGGCTCCTCAGGTTCATCGGGTTCATCCGGTTCATCAGGTGGAATATAAGTATTGGTAATAACAAAAGTATTACCGTCTCTACTTACGGAACTTGAGTATCCTTCCACAGGATCCTCTGTGACTGTCCATTTATGTCCCTTTTCGGATTTCCATTTATAACTCCAGTTATTATCTGCGGAAAGCTTAACGGTTTCAACTTCCACACCATCGCAGAATATATGGATCGTAACATATGCCGCACGATTTCCTTCATATCCGGAATCTGACCATCTCTTAACCACATAATAATATTCAGGATCTTCAAATTCTGTCTTACTCTTTTTGGGAGATGCCGTGATATTATATACAAATTCACCATCTATAAATAAAGGAATGGCTGTTATAAAATCCTCAAATGAATATAACCATTCATCCTTAGTTATGGATTCACTGATCAGCATATAAGCTCCGGTCTCAAGTTCGGAATAAACTGTCTGACCGTTTGAATCCGATACTCCGCTTTGGGTTGCTTCTATGGAATTTTCTGCAATGACTGTAGAAAGAGTTTCAACCCATTTTTCCTGGAACTGAGAAGTAACAAGATCATATATATCAAAGGTTTCATTAGTTCCAAATTCAGATTTGAAAGTAAAATTATAGTCCTCATCTACATCTGCTATCTTATACAAATGAGATATAACTCCCTCGACAACATTTTCATCAGGATCTAAATGAGTAACGGTAATTGAACAATCAGTCCTCGTGGTGTCTACATCAGGAATATTGATTTTTGATTCCTCAGAAGCAAATACACTTTCAGGCAGCATACAGACACACATAAAAATCGCCATACACAAAATCCATATTCTGTTTATAACTTTTCCCAAAATCTTTTCCACCATCATTCCCTCAATTCTCAAAAGCTCCATAAATCATCAATATAATCAATAAATTTCTGCTTAATAAAAATACAGTACTGTTATGATTTCTTTTTAGCTGTAGAAATCATAAAAATCACAAATACTACAAGCAGCATCGGAATTGCAACGAAAGGTACAACCACGTAAGTCTTATATTTAGATGCATCAGCAGGAACTATAAGCCTTGTTTCTTCGTTATAATCAACTCTTCTTCCTCTTACAAGAAGCCTGTGAGAGTTAACACCATACGGTGTACAGGTTACCAGTGTAACATAGTCTTTATCTTCATATATTCCAAGACTCTCCGTTTCCTCCGGAAGCACAATATTAATCTGATCTACCTCATAAGCAAAGGTCTGATCCATAATATGAAGAAGAAATGTATCTCCGACAATCATCTGATCAAGGTCAGTCAGAAGTTTACTTGAAGGAAGTCCCCTGTGTCCTGAGAGTATTGTATGAGTGCTTTCTGTTCCCGTTGGAAAAGAAGTTCCCGGAATATGTCCTATCCCGATAGCAAGAACCGACTCTTCTGTCCCATGGTAAATGGGAAGATTAACACCAATACTTTCTATTTCCAGATATCCCATAATTCCTGTTCCCGTAGGATCAAGAATACTGTTATACTCTTCCATCTCCTCATCAGTCAGATTAAAATTGGTAGCCTTGGAAGCAAGTACCTCATTGTATTTCTCTGCAGCATCCCAAAAGGCAGTGTAATCTTCCTCGGTAAGACTTTCCAAAGCCTGGGTATAATTGGCTATGGCTGAGCTTTGATGAAGAGAATTTATATAATTACTAACAGACGGATATGCCATAATACATATTCCGACTATTAAAACCACTAAAAAAAATATGGTAGGCAAATGCTTGCGCAACTTTCGCATTCTCATTTCCTCGCCTGATTTAAACCTATGTTTCACGACCGAATTATATTAAACATTGCATTTAAGCCAATCATAATCCGATTCAAATCCCCGATTCTCCTGTGACAGAGAACCGGGCTATATAAACATTTAAAAATATAATTATATAAATTACATTGCAGCTGCTTTTCTCTTAAAGATAAAGTATGCACAAGCAGCAACAATAAGAATACCACCTACAAGGTAGAAAATTGTTGTACCGATACCACCGGTTTCAGGAAGGATTGATCCTGTCTGGTTAAGTACTTCTACAAGTGTTACTTCTGCAGCAGACTTCTTATCATTTGTCTGATATAAAGAAGTTGTTGTTGAATTATCCTCTGTCTGATAAAGAGTAACAGGAATTACATCTGTCTTAAGATTATATCCTGCAGGTGCCTCTGTTTCTTTAAGATAATATGTGCCATCATCAAGACCGTTAACCACAACATTTCCACCATTTACAGTAGCATCAACTGATACTATCTCAACATCATTTTCACCAGTTGTCTTTGTGTATGTATAGCCATCTTCATTAGCAACTACATATACACGCTGTGTGCAAGCTTCATCTGCATAAAGAGCGAATTTTGCACCTGCAAGAGCAACCGTTTTCTCTTCAGAATCCTTAGTGTATTTGAAGAGGTTGAACTTAAGTGAATAAGTCTTAGTATTTGAATGCTCTGTATCCAAATCATTTCCATAAGTAATGAATGTATCATTGTCTACACCGTCAGTATCTACTACAGCTTTTGAATTAACTGTAGCTGTATATGTGATTGTAATCACATCACCGGCTTTAAGTGAAGAAACGTTAATAGTATATTTGAATGTATACTTATCTTTTGTTGCAGTAGTTGTTGCAGTAGTTGTTGCAGTAGTTGTTCCGTACTGTGTAGTCTCAGTTACATTCTTAGCTGTTCCCTTATCAGCTGTAAAATCATTATTATATGTA
>JAILBM010000366.1 GCA_024680925.1 Butyrivibrio sp. | reverse complement strand
AAGCTCAAGGGAGCCTGTATATTCAAGGGCTTCAAGTTCAATGCTTTTTGTAGCTGTATCTTCTGTCGTTGAAGAGCCAGCTGTTTCAAGAGAATTTTCCACCTCTTCCCCCGGAGCATATACAGTAAGCAGGTACTCAATTTCATGAGGTGTACTCATGGCTGTGGTATCCCCAATGACTGTATAACTTTGTCCAAAGCCCGGAACAGGAACAGTAAATACAGAATTCTCCCCTTCAGGAGCTTCATTGTTGTATTTAACACCATCCACCAACATATAGTCATAGTTCTTACTGGACCATATAAGAGTTACATATATATTTCCATTTTCTACAACCACATCTGCGGGAGAATTAACAGTGGCTTTACCACTTCCCCCCGTAAGGGTAATGGCGCACTGATAAGAACCATCTTTAACAGCACTTTCCGCAGTACTGTCTCCCGTTACAGAAGAATCTGCATAATCTTCAGTTTGTACCGTATTTATACTTGTATCCATGCTGCAGCCGGTAAAAAATATAGTACAAAGCGCAGCCATTAAAAGAATTTTTTTCAATATGATATGTCCTTATCAGTGTGTTTTTTTACTGTTCTACAGAAACCTTATGGTCGTACCAGACACCCTTTTCTCCGATAAGAGCAAGGTCAAACTCTTCTCCAATAACAGAAACCGGAACATCAAAACCGTTAACTGTCTCTGTTGTACCATCAGAATAAGTTACTTCCACATCATAAGGCTCAAGCCAGTTGTCCTTATCGTTTTCAGCATCTGCAGCTGTGCCAAGATATAAATTCAAAATCTTCTGTGATGGAAGAACTATTGAAACATAAGCTGTGCCATCCTCTTTAACTGTAAGCTCAGCTTTGCCGTCATAAGCTTCATTTATATGAAACATGCTTGAATCTGTTTTAAATTCTACTTCATAGGTTCCTGAAGCAAGACCTATGGAAGAAATCTCATCTGCATCTGTTGAGCTTCCTTTAGTACTTACAGCTATTTCAGCTGATTCAATGGCTTCTTTTGTATGCTCTACATAAAGCTCCTGGATGCCTTCGATTTCACCAAGACCTGCAATCTGGCACTCAACTTCAAGTCCTGCCGCTTCAAACATAGTCTTCCATGAATCCTCATCATCACCTGCCATATCATTATTGGCATGGTCTCCTGCAACCACCATAAGAGGACGAAGGATTACTTTTGAAAAGCCGGCTTCCTGAACAGCTGCAATTACATTTTCACAAGCTGTTTCCTCCGGTTCTCCCTCTACAGTACCGATAAATACATTTTCATATTCAAGCTCATCCATTTGTGTCTGCATCTGTGAATATGTAACCTTTGCAGTATGGCTTGTTCCATGTCCCATAAATACAAATGCCACACTATCCTCGGCGGCGCCTTCAAGGCGCTCATAGCCTGCCATATCAAGGGCTTCTTCTGTTATTTCTATTGCTACTTTTTCTTTATCTTCATTTATTTCTGTTGCATCTGAACCCACTTCTCCAAGAAGAGGCTCAGCAATTGTTACTGATTCAAAAGAGTCTGCATATTCCTCAACTGTATCTGTAAGCTCATCATATTCTGCTCCATGCATAAGATGTGTTGGCTGAATAACGAGATTTTTTACTCCATTTTCAGCCGCTCTCTCAAGGGCCTGATCCACATTATCAATAACCTCTCCGTCTCTTGCCTGAATATGATTGATTATAATCTGTGAAGTAAAGGCTCTTCTTACCGACCAGTCAGGATTAGCCTGTGCAATAGCACTTTCAATGCCGCCTATATCAGCAGTTCTGCTGTCATTAAAAGAAGTACCAAAGCTAACTACAAGGATCTCATTTTCACCAATTTCATCTCCGTTTAGAGGGTCATCCTTTGAAGCATCTCCCGTATCTCTTCCAAAATAGTCAGGATCTGCATATTCTCCTTCTACAAGCTCCTTTTGAGCATCTGTAAGAGCATCCCATGCCTCTTTTGCTGCCAGACACTGTGCATCTGTCTCATCTGTTCGTGTCTGAACATAGATTGCATCGATTAAAGCTGCCACATTATCTGCTGCTTCCTGATCTGAAACCTCTGTGTTTTCTTCCTGATTACTCATTTCTGAATTTCCTGCCTCTGCTGTAACTTCAGCCTCTACAGTTCCTGATTCTACTGATGTACTTGTCTCTGCCAATGAGCAGCCCGTAACAGCCATAGCTGTAACTGCCATGAGAGTAAGTACTGTGACTAGATTCTTTTTCATTGCGCCTCCTGCATTTTAAATGTCATAGAATGTAATTTTGACGCAAAGAAAGAAAAAGACCACTTTAAAAATAAGTGGTCTCCAAATTCATATTCCTATATCTTAAGATAAATTCATGCGAATTTGATTCGAGTCCCGCAAATCAAAATTACAAAACCCAGGCAGGTCTCCTGACTTCGATCAACACCCATGCTCTCTTCCCGATTTCTCAGTGATTATGAGCACAGACTCCCTGACACAGTGACGGCTTCGCTCCGGATTCTCACCGGATTCCCTTTTCACCCATTCATAAATAATGGACACCTGAGTTCTATGAAATCTATTAAATTTTCAATGTCAAACTATCACAACTACAGGTGCCATGTCAATTATCTGCGTATAAAATATTCTTCACGTATTTACTACAATTCAGATAATGATGTAAAATAGGACTAATCAATACATGAAAGGAAATAATTTATGACAGATACAATTACATTAACAATAAAGAAACAGAAAAACATTGCGCTTATAGCTCATGACGGCAAAAAGCCTGAACTGATCCAGTGGTGCAAGGACAATGCAGATATTTTAAAAAGACATTTTCTTTGCGGAACAGGTACTACAGCCCGTATGATTGCTGATGCTACAGATCTTCCTGTACGCGGCTACAATTCAGGTCCTCTTGGAGGCGACCAGCAGATAGGTGCCAAAATCGTTGAAGGAAAGATTGATTTTGTAATATTCTTCTCCGATCCCCTTACTGCAGCCCCTCATGATCCTGATGTAAAGGCTCTTATGAGAATAGCTCAGGTTTACGATATTCCTTTTGCCAACAATAAGGCTACCGCAGATTTTCTGATTCATTCCACACTTATGGATGAAGAATATGATCATGATATCATAAACTTTGATAAGAGCATTGCTCAAAGAGCTCAAAGCCTTCCATCAAAGCTTTAATTTTTATTCTGATCAAATTTTGATAAGACAGGTCCTACAAAATGAAACGCATTAAATACGCACTTCACAAAATGATCACTGACCCTGTACTGTGTATAGCATGGATTCTTGCTATTATCTCTGCCCTTATAGTACGACCTGACAGTGAATATTTAAGTTATATTGACTTTCGATCTCTGGGTATCCTTTGGGGACTTATGGTTGTAATACAGGGTTATAGAGAAAATTCAGTATTTGAAAAAATAGGAGAAATTCTTTTAAAAAAGGTAAAAACGGGCTGGCAGCTTTCGCTGGCCCTTGTTTTTGTATGCTTTTTGGGCAGTATGTTTATCACCAACGATGTTGCTCTTATAACCTTTGTACCCTTTGCAATCATGACTCTAAGCAGATGCAACAGAGAAGATCTGATGATCCCTATAGTAGTACTACAGACCGTTGCTGCCAACCTTGGAAGTATGCTCACACCGGTAGGCAATCCTCAAAACCTTTACCTGTACTCTCTTACCGGGATGAGCCTCTTTGACTTTATAAAGATCATGCTTCCCTATTCACTGGCAACACTCATATTTCTGCTTGTTGCTATACTTTTTTTGCCAAAAAAGAAAGAGGTATTATGCATCACTTCAGAAAATTATAATGTTGTAAAATCCTTTGGTTCGCTGGCACATATTATTATTTATAGCGCATTATTTATAGTATCTGTTTTAACCGTTATAAGAGTTGTTCCTATCAATATAATGGTTGTTTTAATACTATTAACTGTCAGCTTTATAGACAGTAAAATTATATTCAGGGCAGATTATATACTGCTTCTAACCTTTGTAGGCTTTTTCATATTTACCGGAAATATAGAGCGAATACCCGGTATAAAAGCCTTTTTATCTGAAATAATCACAGGCAGAAAATTTATTGTTTCATTAATTACAAGTCAGTTTATCAGTAATGTTCCTGCTACACTTCTGTTATCAGATTTTACCACTGATTACAAAGAGCTTTTACTTGGAGTAAATATAGGCGGCCTTGGTACACTTATAGCCTCTATGACAAGCCTGATTTCCTTTAAGCTTTACACTAATGATTATAAAGAAAAGCGTTTTAAATATATTATTATCTTTACAGGAATCAACCTGGTATTTCTTATTTTGCTGACAGCACTTAAACTTTTTCTAAATTAAAGCTTCCCGGATAACGATCCTGAACTTAAAAAAAATATTTTAGAGGATTCAATACCCGGTTGGCAGATGATCGAAACAAGGGACTGCATCAAGCCGCTTTATCAGCTATAGCGCTAAGGAAACTTTCAGTACGTTTTTGAACATTTTCCTGCAGATTTACAAAGAAAAGGAAATTATCATACAAATGAAAACATCCTTCAGAAAAAATAGATAAAACCGGAGGATATTGACTCGTATCGATGTCGGTTACAATAAGTGACCCTCTGTCAGGATCTATATATGCACCATACTTACCGATTGCTACGGATGTAATTGCTCCTGTTTTACTGTCCTGAGTAACCGTTCCCTTATTTAAACTCTTATTTGCCTTTTTACTGTCGGTTCTCCAGTTAAGGGGATTTATCGAAATTGCTTTTGTGCCGGAAGGAATAACAATAGAATCTGTGACATTACCGTTTTCACAATCAAAACTTATAACTACTCCGGTATCAATTTCTCCTTGTGCAGGTACAATCTGAGGATATTTGCTCACCATTTCCTCTGTCATTGCCCATCCTATAGCATATGTAGCTATGAGATTTTCTCTCAGTGCTACTGCCGTCTCACCGTTTCCGCCATAATACTCTTCAAGCAGCCTGTAACACATATCAGCTCCCTGGGAAAACCCGGCAAGGATCAGTGGTCTGCCATTATTCTTGTGTTTCAAATAATACTTAAAAGCAGCTGAAACATCCATATATGCATTGGACAAAGCCAGTTCCCTTTCTGCATCAGTCAATGAATATACATTCATTGAAGCCTGTCTGTAATATGGTGCATATATCCTTGCAGTCTTAGCATAAATTGCCTGCTGCTGATTCATTGCATAACGAAATCTCTTTTTGTATTCAGGTGTTATCGATGCATTACTTTCACTTTTAGTGTCAACCGTAGGTGCCACCATAAAAACATCAACTCCGTTTTCAGGATATGCCCCGTCATATAGCCAGTTTGTATCAAGTGAATAATCCAATGAACCTGTAAAAGGTAAAACCTTTGCAGCACTTACCCTTATACTAAATGGGGAGCTAAGTATAAAACACATAATTACCGGAATCAGTATGAATGATATCTTTTTGTTCATAACACTGTCTCCTTTCAAATGCACAAACATAAATTTTTATTCGTGCTCTATGATTTATTCTCGTATAAGTAAACGACCAGCTCATCTTTAATGATTTCCAAATCTGTCCTATCGTCAAGTGTTTTCTGCATTTCCTCTGCCAGCGGAATTTCATCCGTGACAACAGCATCAATAGTCGAATCCAGGAATTTATACATACCTTCCTCAGTATTAACCGTCCATACCATTGCCTGCTTTCCGGCCTTGTGTATACTATAAATATTTATATCAATAGCAGCCTCTTCTTCCATAACAATAAGATCACAATTAAGTTTGGATACATCTCCAAGACTGGCAAAAAAGAGTGTTCCTGTTTCAAACTCGGGATAATTAGTCTCTGCATAATTTATTTCATCGTAGTTTAGTGATACAAGAGCAATATCTTCAACGCAGTTCTTTTCATGGATGATCTTTACAAGATCATCCACCATCTGATTATCTCCTCCCTTCATTTCAATAAACAGCTTTATGTTTCCTTTTGAAACATCCAGCATTTCTTCAAATGTCGGAACCTCCAGTACCTGTCCGTTCCCTGTTGTATCCTGAATCTTAAGTTTCTTGATCTCGGAAAGCGTCATTTCCTGAGGTGTCTTGGCTACACCGGTCAACCTTGCAAAATCACTGTCATGATTGATAATGTAATACCCGTCCTTAGTGCGCTGAACATCAATTTCTGCCGCATAACATCCATGCTCAAT
>JAILBM010000255.1 GCA_024680925.1 Butyrivibrio sp. | reverse complement strand
GCTTGGCGTAGACGTAGTTCTTGAGTGCTCAGGCTTCTATACATCAAAAGAAAAGGCACAGGCACACATCAATGCTGGTGCTAAGAAGGTTGTTATTTCTGCTCCTGCAGGAAATGATCTTCCTACAATCGTTTACAACGTAAACCACAAGACTCTTACAAAGGATGACAAGATTATTTCAGCTGCTTCTTGCACAACAAACTGTCTTGCACCTATGGCAGATGCTCTTAATAAATATGCTCCAATCCAGTCAGGTATCATGTGCACAATCCACGCTTACACAGGTGACCAGATGATCCTTGATGGACCACAGAGAAAGGGCGACCTCAGAAGATCACGTGCTGGTGCTGTTAACATCGTTCCTAACTCAACAGGTGCTGCAAAGGCTATCGGCCTTGTTATCCCTGAACTTAACGGAAAGCTCATCGGTGCTGCACAGCGTGTTCCTACACCTACAGGATCAACAACAATCCTTACAGCTGTAGTTAAGAAGGCTGACGTTACTAAGGAAGCTATCAACGATGCTATGAAGGCTGCTGCTACAGAGTCATTCGGCTACAACACAGAAGAAATCGTTTCATCTGATATCGTTGGTATGAGATTTGGTTCTCTCTTCGATGCAACTCAGACTCTTGTAAACAAGATTTCTGATGACCTCTTCGAAGTACAGGTTGTTTCATGGTATGACAACGAGAACTCATACACAAGCCAGATGGTTAGAACAATTAAGTACTTTGCTGAACTTGGTTGATCAATTTCTAATATCGAAATAGACTTTTGAAAAGGTCCGGTCCTGGTGGACCGGACCTTTTTTAAATTCACTATCAATAAAATATCTATATTATTCCAAAAGGAGAATAGACATGGCACTTAATAAGAAATCAGTTGATGATTTTAATGCAAAGGGCAGAAGAGTACTTGTACGTTGCGATTTCAACGTACCTCTTAAGGAAGGCAAGATCACAGACGAGACACGTATCGTTGCAGCTCTTCCTACAATCAATAAGTTATTAAAGGATGGCGGCAAGGTTATTCTTTGCTCACATCTTGGAAAAGTTAAGAACGGACCTAACGAAGGTGAATCACTTGCAGCTGTAGCTGAGAGACTTTCAGAGAAGCTTGGCAAGAAGGTTAACTTTGTTTCTGATTACAACGTAACAGGTGAAGCTGCAACTAAGGCTGTAGCAGAGATGAACGAAGGCGATGTTGTTCTTCTTCAGAATACTCGTTTCAGAGGTAAGGAAGAGACTAAGCCAGAAGAAGCTGGTGAGAACTTCGCTAAGGAACTTGCTGATCTTTGTGATGATTATGTATGTGATGCTTTCGGTTCTGCACACAGAGCACATGCTTCAGTTTCAGTTGTAACTAAGTATGTTCGTGAAAAGGGTGGTAACTGTGCAGTTGGATATCTTATGCAGAAGGAAATTGACTTCCTTGGAAATGCCGTAGAGAATCCTGTTCGCCCATTCGTAGCTATCCTTGGTGGTGCTAAGGTTGCTGATAAGCTTAATGTTATCAATTCTCTTCTTGAGAAGTGCGATACTCTTATCATCGGTGGTGGTATGGCTTACACATTCCTTAAGGCTAAGGGATATGAAGTTGGTAAGTCACTTCTTGATGAGACTAAGGTTGATTACTGTAAGGAAATGATGGAAAAGGCTGAGAAGTCTGGTAAACAGCTTCTTCTTCCTATCGATACAGTATGCATCGATGAGTTCCCAAGCCCAATCGATAATCCTTCTATCAACACAACAGTTGTAGATGCTGATCAGATTCCTGCTGATAAGGAAGGCGCTGATATCGGACCTAAGACAATTGCTCTTTATTCAGAGGCTGTTAAGTCAGCTAAGACCGTTGTATGGAACGGACCTATGGGTGTATTCGAAAACCCTGTTCTTGCTACAGGTACTAAGGAAGTTGCTAAGGCACTTTCAGAGACAACAGCTACAACAATCATCGGTGGCGGTGATAGTGCAGCAGCTGTTAACCAGCTTGGTTATGCTGATAAGATGAGCCACATTTCAACAGGTGGTGGAGCTTCTCTTGAATTCCTTGAAGGCAAAAAGCTTCCAGGTGTTTATGCAGCAGACGACAAGAACTGATTAATTTAATATATGAACAATTTTTGAGGTTGATACGGATGGGTGCTATGCACTCATCCGTATAATAAATATTAAATATAAAGGAGAATACAAAATGGCAAGAAGAAGAATTATCGCCGGAAACTGGAAAATGAACAAGACTCCAAGCGAAGCAGTAGCTCTTTGCGCAGAGCTTAAGGATTTAGTAAAAAATGATGCTGTAGACGTAGTATACTGCGTACCGGCTATTGATATTGTACCTGTAGTAGAAGCTGTTAAGGGCACAAACGTACACGTAGGTGCTGAGAACTTCTATATTGAAGATAAGGGTGCTTTCACAGGTGAAATTTCAGCTCCAATGCTTAAGGATGCCGGAGTAGAATATATTATTATCGGTCATTCAGAGAGAAGAGATATCTTTGGTGAGAATGATATTCTTATCAATGCTAAGGTTAAGAAGGCATTTGCCTGCGGCCTTAAGCCAATTCTTTGCTGTGGTGAGTCCCTTGCTCTTCGTAAAGCCGGAACATATAAGGAATGGATCGAGAGACAGATTACATGGGACCTTGACGGAGTAACAGCAGACCAGGTTAAGGAGCTTGTTATTGCTTACGAGCCAATCTGGGCTATCGGAACAGGTGAGACAGCTACATCTGATCAGGCAGAAGAGGTTTGCGGACTTATTCGTGAGCTTATTTGCAAGATGTACGATCAGGCTACAGCTGATGCAGTTCGTATTCAGTATGGCGGATCTATGAACGCAGGAAATGCTGCTGAGCTTTTGTCCAAGCCTAATATTGATGGCGGTCTTATTGGTGGTGCCAGCCTTAAGCCAGACTTCGGCCAGATTGTAAACGCTTAATTAAAAGTATGAATTTAAGAAATATTATTTTGATAGGAATGCCGGCTTCCGGTAAGAGTACCTTTGGAGTATTACTTGCGAAAAGCATGGGATACAATTTTCTGGATTCGGATCTTGTGATCCAAAAAGAAGAAAATAAAAAACTTAGCGAAATTATTGCTGAGGTTGGTGTAGAAGGATTTAAGACTCTTGAGGACAGAATTAATTCCGGAATAATGGTGGAAAATACTGTTATTGCGACAGGTGGAAGTGCAGTATATGGTGAAAATGCCATGAAGCATTTTAAAGAGATCGGAACCATTATGTATATAAAGGTTGATGAAAAGGAGCTTCTTAACCGTTTGGGAGACCTCAAGAAAAGAGGTGTAGCCATAAAGGAAGGGCAGACTTTTCATGATCTGTATCTGGAACGTACAAACTTATATGAAAAGTATGCGGATGTAACGGTTTATGAAAATTCACCTTTTCCAAAAAAAGTTCTGCCTAAAATGCTTAATGCTTTGAATATTAAATAAAATAAGGGTGTGAAGAATGATGATAAGTCATTTTCACACCCTTATATTTATTTAAGAAGTTCCAACAGGTCTTCTCTGGATAGCTTTGGAGAGGATACGGCAGAGCCTGATAATAGTTCATCAGCCAGGGCCCTTTTTTCTTCCTGAAGCTTTTGAATTTTCTCTTCGATGGTATCCTGAACAATCAGTTTATAAACAGTTACAACATTTGTCTGACCTATTCGGTGAGCACGATCTGTAGCCTGATTTTGTACTGCCACATTCCACCATGGGTCATAGTGGATTACGATATCCGCTGCCGTAAGATTAAGACCGGTACCTCCGGCCTTTAAGGAAATACAAAATACCGGTGTGTCATCAGACTGGAATTTATCAACCATCACCTGACGTTCCTCCTTTGGAACTGCGCCGGTTAATAAATAGTAGTCTATACCCTTTCTTTTAAGCTCTGTAGTCAGTCTTTCCAGCATGGAGGTGAATTGCGAAAACAGAAGTATTTTATGTCCACTTTCCGCTGCAGAAGCTATCATTTCAAGGCATAATTCAGTTTTGGCTGAATTGCCGTTGTACCCATCGTATATTAAAGCGGGATCACAGCAAAGCTGTCTGAGCTTCATAAGTTCTGCAAGGACCATAATCTTACCCTGAAGAAATTCTTCATCACTTTGATGTTCAAGCATCATCTTT
>JAILBM010000253.1 GCA_024680925.1 Butyrivibrio sp. | reverse complement strand
CAATTATTGTTACCGGCAAAAGTCCAGCCCCTATATATGTCATAATGAATTTCTTTTTTCTGTTATCCCCACTTACTTTTTTCAATTTTAACGCCAACCTTTTTATTAGTAATCTCAGACATTTTTGCTCCATTGCCCGAGATTAAGTACTTCAATAAAATATTATATGATATTTGGACCTGTTGTATCAATTTTGTTTATGGATTCTGGTTTGGTGTGCGGTTTATGGTTGGAGTTTTACTTTTTTGGACAATTTGATTTATGTTTGAGTGGTGGTTTATGGTTTTTGAGGTTATTTATGTTTTGCAGCTCTCATTTTGTTTTTGTTTAGGATAATATCGTTTGCGGTATCGATTCTTATCCTATCTAATTTCTCTTTTTTTCTTTTATTTATACCTTCTTGTAGGATAATTCTTCTGTTGGTATCGGTTCTTATCCTACTTAATCTCTCTTTTTTCCCTTTTTTTGCACCTTCTTGTAGGATAATTCTTCTGTTGGTATCGGTTCTTATCCTACTCTCTTACTCTTTTACAACAAATTTTCCTGCTTTTTGTAGGATAATTTCTCTTTCGTCATCGGTTCTTATCCTACTTAATCTCTCTTTTTCTCCTTTTTTTGCACCCTCTTGTAGGATAATTCTTCTGTTTGTATCGGTTCTTATCCTACCCACATCCCCTTTTTCACCTATTTTTCCTGCTTTTTATAGGATAACTTCTCTGTTGATATCGTTTCTTATCCTACTCTCTTACTCTTTTACAACAAATTTTCCTGCTTTTTATAGGATAACTTCTCTATTAACAGTGTTTTTTCCTAATCCTAACACTAATATTCATACTCTCAAAATAGCATCTACTACATCTCAACATTAGCACATGGTCCTCGCTTGAAATTCTAAATTCAATTTACAGTTTCATCTGAACGTCGCTTTACGACAAATCTTATACTTCTTACGACAACTCCCTATTTTCAACTGCATCATTAGGTAAACTGTAGTTGTTAAAAGGAGGTTTATATGAAAAAAAATATTCTAAAAGCAACTTCCATTATGGCTGCCGTATCACTACTTTCAACCGGTTGTGCAACTAATACTTCTGAAAGTGCAAATACTGATACTGGAAACCCTGCCGAAACCGAAGTAAAAGAAATCCCTATACAAACCCGAAGCATCAATCTCGGGGATGACGGAAAAGCAAGAGTGATCATTACAACTGACCTGGAATGTGATGATCAGAATTCTTTCATTCACCAATGCCTGTTTTTTAATGAAATTGATCTTGATGGTATTGTCATCTCGGCTTCGCAATTCCATTTCACAGGAGATGGCGAGCATACCCTGGAAGAAGTCAACAGCCATTACATGTGTGCAAATGGTGGCGATGTAACTGAATGCAGACCAATGGAGCTTGAATGGCTAAATAATCTGTGGACAAATGAATATGCAGAAGCTTATCCAAATCTTGCAGCTAACGTAGAAGGTTTCCCTACACCTGAAGAATTAGTTGCCATTACCAAAATTGGTAATGTTGAATTTGAGGGCGATGTTCGTGAAGATACTGAAGGATCAAACCTTATAAAAGAAGCCATTCTTGATGATGATGACCAAAATCTGTTCCTTCTTTCCTGGGGAGGTTTTAATACTATTGCAAGAGCTCTTTTATCTATAGCGGAAGATTATAAAGACACAGATCAATGGGATGCGATATATGAAAAAGTAGTAAATAAAGTTATTCTGGGAGCTCATGGTCAGGATTATACTTATCAGGATTATATAGCAGATCTATATCCAGACCTTGTCAGCTACAGTGCAAGTGAAGGATATGCCGGATATGCCATTGCATATACAGCTCCAGAAGATGCAATTTACACTTTTAAGGGTGAATGGCTCAAAGAAAATATCAAATTTAATCATGGATCCTTAAATGAAATCTATCGATTAGTTAATGATGGACAGGACTATCCCGGTGAAGAGGATCAATTCCAATTTGGACATACAAACACAATTATAAATAAAGAGTATGATGATTATGATTTTATATCCGAAGGCGATTCAATAACTTTAATCAACTTCTATCCTGTTGGACTAAACTGGCAGGATAATGGATATTTCGGCGCCCTTGGAGGACGTATCAAATTTACTGTAGGAGATGACAGAACAGACGCCGGATATATCTGTGCTCTGTCAGACGGAGCCATCGCGCCAAAATATTATGACATGGAAACCGGAGAACAGGTTAAAAAACCTTATATCCTTGATTTTCAATTAGAATGGGCAGCCAGAGCTGACTGGTGTATTAATGGATTTGAAGATTGTAACCATCCACCGGTAGTGAGCGAAGTTCAGTCACAAATAGTAGGTAAGCCCGGAGAAACCGTTACTTTAACAGTTAATGTAGAAGATCCTGATGGTGATGATTGTGATACCAACTGGTGGATTGACCGCGGAGCAAGTGTCTACGGAAATGGTGATGAAATCCTCTCTTCCTGTATATCATCAAACGGAAAAGAATGTTCATTTACTATTCCGGAAGATACTCAATCAGGTAATAACTTCCTTATTCAAGCAAATGTTACAGATAAGGCTGATGCACCAATTACCCGCTATGCACAATTTGTTGTAAGCGTTTCAGAATAAGCCAGGGTACCAGGTTCGGTGGCTCATCTGCCACCGAACCTAGCACCCTGGCTCATTTGCCTCAGTTCATGGCTCATCCTCCATATTGTGGTACTTTTGGGTCTTGAATTTTTGTTTTAGAAGTTCTTTTTGTAACATTTACACTGTTACTTCGCTTCCTTGGAGAAACCTTTTTATCTAAAGCTTCCATACTTATGTTATTAACCACGCTATTTCTACGAACTTTATCGGCTTGTCTCACAGGTCTCTTTGCTGTAACATCTTTTTCCAGATCTATAAGCTTTAATTCATGTCTTATATTAGCA
>JAILBM010000116.1 GCA_024680925.1 Butyrivibrio sp. | reverse complement strand
CTTAGATACAAGAATGAAGATAGAATGTGCTACATCAACACCTGCAAGTACTGCAGAAGCATCATCCGGGTCTACGTTAGAGATAAAGTGTGCTTCCATCTTGAATGTATTATTAACTTTAGCCCAGTTCTCAAGTGCAAGATACATAGCTCTTGGGCCAAGGTCTGATCCGCCGATACCGATCTGAACAACTGATGTAAACTTCTCGCCTTTTTCGTTAACGATCTGTCCTTCATGAACTTTTTTGGCAAAGTCAGCAATTCTGTTCTGCTGCTCTACATAGAACTCTCTCTTATTAACGCCGTCTGCTACTACGTCACTGCCAAGCTGGCCACGTGTAAGCTGATGGAGAACAAGGCGCTTTTCTCCTGTATTTATAACTTCACCATTGTAAAGGGCTGCATACTTATCTGTAAGCTGTGCTTCCTTGGCAAGATCTGCAAGAGCATCGATAACCTTGTCATCAACCTGCTTTGATGCATAACTATATACAAGACCATTTGACATAGGCACTTTATAGTCAGCAACTCTCTTTGCTCCATTTGCTCCAGCCATTACTGACTTAAGCTCTACTTCAGACTTAAGCCCCTGAAGACTTTTAAATGATTCTAACTTATCTAAATTATTCCAAGCTACCATTTTTTTCTCCTTACAATTAATATATGTCAAAAAATTCAATATTGTTGATTATCAAGTAAAATTGACCTCCCATGGTCAGTTTTAAGTAAAAATCAACAACACTAAATAATTATATCGTCAGCCGGAATTATGTGCAATATCAATTAGAATTATGAAATTGTTAGCTTTTTGTAAAAAAACAGGAAAGTTCCCGAAAACGTTTTCTACACTACGTTTCGGGAACATGTATTCATTTCAGTTTCTTGTTATTTTTTCTATAGTAACGAGCTATTATCTTAATAATAGCTATTGGTTACTATAAAGTGATATATAATATGCATTTTATTGGTCTTGAATAAATACCATATATCACTTTATTATAATTGTCATATTTACATCAGCTCCTGTGTTTTGGAATTTGGCAGGCCATTTCCTGCATATTTGAGGCCTTCTCATACTCTTCCTCAGGATTTAATAATATGTTTTCATATACTCTATGTTCATTAAACCATTTAACAGCATATGAACAGGTAAGCTCAGCCCTTTTGCCTTCTCTTAGCAGCTTTTTAGCCATATGCTCTGTAAGCTTTCCTGCAATTCCCTGTCCTCTTAGGGATTCATCCACCACTGTATGAGTCACTTCAACTTTACCGGTTTCAAATTCAGGAAATTCAATGAATGCCATGGTTTTGCCTTCATCATTTTCAAGCCAGATTTTGTCTTTGGTTTCTTTAAATTGCGGATTTTTATAAATGCCGATATTGTCAATTGTGCCGGCTGGCTGTGGATTTTCACTGTTGTCTCTTGTGCCGGCTGGCTGTGGGGCCTCACTATCTTTTTTGACTGTAAGATACCAGTCGTATGGAACTATGTCATCACCCTTGCCTGTGACACGCTCAGAAGCCTCTTCCAGAGTCAAAGGAGATCCCAAAAGCACATCATCTCCCGGCTCCCAGTCAGCTGGTGTTGAAACATTGTCTTTGTCATGCTTTTGAAGAGCAAGAACTATTCTCTTGATCTCGTCTATATTTCTGCCGGTGGACATAGGATAGTAAAGAATTGTCCTGACTATAGAATCCGGATCAATGATGAAAACCGCTCTAATAGTCTGGGTCTTTGCAACAGTCTGAAGCATACCATATAAATTAGCAACCTTCATACTAATGTCAGCGACTATAGGAAATGGAATCTTAACTTTGCCTTTGCCTTGCCAATCAATATCCTCAATGTTCTTGGCCCATGCCAGATGAGAATGCAGCGAATCGATTGAAAGACCTAAAAGCTCTGTATTGATTTCCTTAAATTCATCATATCTTCTAGCAAAGGCAATGAATTCTGTGGTGCAAACCGGTGTAAAATCTGCTGGATGTGAAAAGAAAATAACCCACTTTCCCTTATAATCCTCTGGAAAATTGATTTTCCCTTTTGTGGTAATGCTTCTAAAGGAAGGAGCAGTATCTCCTATCATCGGCATTCTTGTGATTTTTTCATCTTCCATGGTACAACCTCCTATTACTATATATACGAATATCTGGGTTGACGGTTACGATGCTTGATTTGTCACTTTGCTTGAATTTAGAATTATCTATTGTTTAACAAATATATAATAGCATATCATTTTGTAATACAGTTGATAATTTATCGCAATAGAATTTAAGCCTTCCCCTTGGCAAATGAAATCTCTTTTGCCAAAAGAAAGGCTTAATAGTCTTAATTTAAATTACTCCTCCCAGAAAAGTTCATCCAAGGTCTTGTCCAAAGCCTTGCAGATAAGGATGCACAGGCCTATGGTCGGATTGTAATCTCCTTTTTCTATAGCATTTATTGTCTGCCTCGAAACCTCGCACATGTCTGCAAGCTGCTGCTGTGACAGGTCCTTGGCAGCTCTTGCTGATTTCATCTTAAGATTCTTCATGCTTTTTCCTCCTTGCAAACGAGAACATACATATATAATTGTCTATTCATGCACGTTCCTCCTTCTTATCAATTGCAAGCTTTATAAGCATGGCTACAAGAATGACTGAAAATACTACTGCTACTAAAATATTGATATCATATCCTGTAACAATCCCTGTACTTTTGAATCCTCTATCCATGTTACTGATAGCTGCTACAACATTAGCTGCTATAACAAAAACCACCAGTGCAAGCCATTTTGTTATATTCTGTCCCACTTCAACATAAGCATCATTAAATATGCAATATATTGAATAGACAGCTACTCCTAAAAATGCAGTTCCCAAAACTACAAGCTGCGGTGATACTATTTCTTTTGTTAAGTCATAAAGGAAGCATGAATAAAAGATGTTTATAAGAATTGTTGTCATGAAACTAATCTTATATCCCTTGCCTCTTATCAGAATCTGTCTCTCATCATAATGTTCTGTTCCTTTTCTAAGTACCTTTTTTCCGATAATCCATGCCACTAAAAATACTACTACAAAAACTACTATTCCTACGATATATCCTGCTACATATGCACTACTCATTTCATTTCCCTCCTGATGCTCTTGGCGATTGGTTTGTTGATTTGTTGATTTGTTGATTTGTTGATTTGTTAATCGTCTAATTGAATGATTTGTTTGTTAGTTTGTCAGTTTGGTGCTTTGGTGCTTTGGTGCTTTGGTGCATAATTACAAATTGCTACTTGCTAAAATTGGTAATTACGATTAAATATGACTATTTTTAAAACTTTATTTTTATATTTCTCAGCTGATGATTTTATATTAATACTGTTATGGCATAATGTCAACTATATTTTACATATTGTCTATTTAATCAATCAATTTGTCCAACTTACATTTTATATTCTGCTTCAAAACAGCTTCTTCCCCTGCCATTCCCAAGATTTCTAGCTTTACAGTTACTTTTACTTTTTTTAGCCTAAGTATCTGTAATTTTCCTCTCTCACTTCTTCCCTGCTTCTGATTTTTACAGTTACTTTTACTTTTTTCGACCTAAGTATCTGTAATTTTCCTCTCTCACTTCTTCCCTGCTTCTGATTTTTACAGTTACTTTTACTTTTTTCAGCCTAAGTATCTGTAATTTTCCTCTCTCACTTCTTCCCTGCTTCTGATTTTTACAGTTACTCTTGCTTTTTTCGGCCTAAGTATCTGTAATTTTCCTCTCTCACTTCTTTTACTACTTCTGTGATTCTACACTCACAGATACTTCTTTATTGTTTTACCTTTATCCTTGTATGGAAAATGTACAGTTGCTATTCTCAGTTGCATATAAATATTGAATAAATCTCACAGCTCATAGAACATTTCTTTAAATATGCTTTTCATAGAACATATCATCTAATTATGATACAATTCTGCCTATACAAATTTTTAAAGGGCTTGATATAAATGAAAAAAAATAAAAAGAAGAAAAAAAGAATACTATCTTTAGCATTGATAGGTATAGCAATTACATTAATCATTTCATATCTATGTTATTGGCCTATTATTGAGAAAAAGAACAAGGCTGCGGATAATTTAAACATAGAAGTTAATACACTTAATTCTGAACCCAAGGTATCTGAATCAGGAGCTACAGGTGTAAAAGATGAAGAGAATACTGCAGATACTTCAAGTGATTTTTCAAATACCTTATTTGAATCTTTTTTAGCCGGTGATATCGAGGCATATCGCATAAATGAAGATGGCGATGGATTTACTACAGTTAATATAAAAGATTTTAATATTGATGGAGAAGAGTGGGATTCATACTCTGTATATGGGTATTTAGATGTCGACAATGACGGAGAGGATGAACTGGTTTTGCAAGGGCCTTACGGCGCATGCTTCTTTGATGCAAAAGATGACAAGGTGACTTTATTTGCAGAGGGATCAGGAACAGGAGCTACATGTTTACTGGCATATTATAATAAAGCCTACTGGATTGTAACTGCACACGCATGGGCTAATGGAGATGACTTTTACATGCAAAGATATAATGGTGCAGATAATGTTGCTGAGACATTCAATTTTGGATCATCTGTTGATGAAAATGGTAATGAAAGCTACTACCGAGTAAACGAAATAGGCGAAGATATTTCTATTACCAAAAAAGACTATACAGATTTGACAAACTCTATACAGCCATTATCGTAACATAGCATTTAATATGAAATACACTATTACCAGGCAGAGCTTTATGCTCTGCCTGGAATTCGTTTGAGACATTTCTAAGATTTCCATTGGTAAGTCTTAGAAATGTCTCAAATTCATTGACTACGTTTCTTGCGCTATTATCCGGATAAGTGCGGATTTCTGTTTGAAAGCTCAAGAATATATGACTTTTTGTCGCTTTGCTACAAAAGTCATGCAAATAGGCCATTTGAAGGCGACTAACGTCGCAGGGCCTATTTGCCTCTTGAATCACTTTCTTACGAAACCCGCAGTAAGTGCGGATTTCTGTAATTGACGTACAAGAATATATACTTATCAATTTGCGCTCTCAATATAACTATACATAAATATTATATAAATTCCTATTGACAAAAGTTGTTAGTGTAAGCTAACATTATCATTGAGTCAGGGACATACACCTCGGCTCATTTGGAGAGAATAACAACATGAATATGCCAAAAGAAATTACTTATTTAGTAAAAACCTTCAAAGTAAATAAATATGCCTAAAAAGAGACCGAAAGGTCTCTTTTTATTTTGTTTAGTTATCGAAAGTGAATTTTGATAACTAAAAATCACGGAGGCCCCTATGCCAAGAGATAAGACACTTAGCCATAAAAAAATAATACAAGCAGCAAAGGAAGAATTCCTGGAAAAAGGATTTGAAAAAGCCAACATTCGAGACATCGGAACAAAGGCGGGAGTGACATCCGCAGCGTTATACCGGCACTGCAAAGATAAGGAAGATCTCTTTTGCCAGGTGGTAGAACCGGCAATAAGCGCAATAGATGAATGGCTATCAAATCACATTAATAACGCCTATAAAAATGCTGACAAAGGTGATTCTCACGGACTTCAGGAACAGTCAGAAGTAGATATGATCAGAGAAGTGGGAATTCCACACAGAGATGAATTCAGGCTTCTATTAACCAAGAGCTCGGGGACTAAATACGAGAACTTTCTAAACGTCCTGGTAAACCAGCATGAAGTAAAGCTATGGGAAGGATTGGAATACTTACAAAAACATGGATACCAAATAAAGCCTGTTGAAAAAGAAGAAATGCATATCCTCATAAATGCTTATATGACAGCGCTTTTCGAACCACTTATCCATGATTATGATGAAGCTCAAATTCTTCACTACCTAAATACTGTTGAAAATTTTTTTATGCCCGGGTGGCTTGAAATCTGGGGATTAAAAAAAATAAAAACATCATGAAAGGAGTTTTGTTGTGAAAAAAGAGAAGAAAGAAAGTACACTAAGCCAACTCCTATACTATGCAGGAAATCATAAATATTTCTGCTATGCATCCTGGATATTGGCGATAATTTCAGCGCTCCTTGCGCTGGTACCATTTTACTACATATGGTGCATTATCAAGGAAATCGTAGAGGTAAGACCTGATTTTTCTCAGGCACAAAACCTCCAAATCAATGGCTGGAAAGCCGTATTATCAGCATTTTTATCAATGATCATTTATATTTCAGGGCTTATGTGTTCCCACAAAGCCGCATTCCGCGTGCAGTCCAACCTACGCATAGGCATGATGGAACATGTTATGAAACTTCCTATGGGCTACATCGAATCAGAAGGAAGTGGCAAAATCAGAAAAATTATCGCAGACTCAAGTTCCGCCACAGAGACATTTATAGCCCACAGCCTTCCAGATAAAGCCGTAAGCTATGCCACACCAATCGGGCTTATCTGCATGATGCTCTATTTCGACTGGAGAATTGGTCTGATATGCCTGATTCCCGCGCTTATTGCTTTCCTGAGTATGGGAAGCATGATGGGTTCTTCCATGAAAACTTCTATGAAAGAATATCAGAACTCTCTTGATGAAATGTCCGCAGAAGCAGTTGAATACGTGCGAGGCGTTCCCGTTCTTAAGACCTTCGGTCAGACAATCTATTCCTTCAA
>JAILBM010000249.1 GCA_024680925.1 Butyrivibrio sp. | reverse complement strand
GGAATATGAAAAAAATAGGAAAAGAAATAGGAACAACAGATTATCCTGTACTTAATTTCTGCATGCCTTCTTATGTAAATGCCCTTACTCTTTCAGAAACTTCGGAGTTTATTAAAAGTAAGGGAGCCAATGTCGTTTTTACAGGGCATGGCGGAGATGAGGGAGTCAGCCACAGATCCGATCCCTATGAGATGTTTTATCATCATGAATACTATAGGTATCTGAGATATATGTGGTCTTTATCCCATGGAAAAAAGGGGCGGATAGTCAAAACAATAAAGGCCTGCACCAAAAATCTCAAGGAATCTGCAGAGAGAATTAAGCATTCACAAAATGAAATAATGTCTATAGAAGGTTATATAAATAAAGAATTTGCTAATGCCTATTCCGACAAAAAAATTGAGAGCAGTTCTTTTTTATATGACAGTAAGAATTATATTCTTTCAGGAGGCAGCAGGAACAGACTTGATAATATGGCAGTATTAGGGGCATACAGCGGAGTAAGATATATGGTTCCTTATTTGGATTACAGAGTGGTTGATTATGCGGTATCCATTCCCAGATATCTTTATCTTAAGGGCAGATTTAACAGATATATTTTCAGATATGCCTTTAAGGATATCATGCCTGACTCACTTAAAGTCCTTCGTTCAAAAAGGGATGTTTTTCTTGAGGATGAAGATGATGAAAACTGGTTTGAAGATTTTGATACGGAAAGACATAAAGTTATTGAAATGCTTGACAGGGAAATGTGGAAGTCTTATCTGGATTTTGCTAAAATTGATGAGTGGCTTTGCGAAAAAGATTTTGATAAAGAAGAAACCTTTAAGCAGACCTACAAGACATTGGCATTTATGCATCTTGTTATAATTCAGAATGTTTTGAAGAATTCATGAAAAAGAGGTAGATCATGAATAATGATGAGAAGATAAGAGATAGTAATTTTGAACTTATGCGTATGGTTGCAATGTTTGGCATTGTTATCCATCATCTGCTTATAAGCGGTGCGGATGTTTGCGGATATAAGACAGCATATGTATACGAAGAAAGCGGAATATTTGGAGTTCTCTTAAATTCTTTGGTGGTAGGCGGAGTTGATCTTTTTATACTTTTGACCGGATTTTTTGGTATTAAGAAAAAGAGATTATCAAAAATTGTAAAACTCAACATGGATACTATAATCTGTTCTTTAGCCACAGTATTTATGGTAGTTGCCTTCTTTGGACAGAAGGTTTCATTGAGCGATATTGTAAGCAATTCCTATTTTTTAAAGAACTGGTATACCACCCATTATATTATTCTAATATTGATTTCTCCTTTACTTGAGAGAACTCTGGAAAATATACAGGTAAGAGAACTTAGAAATTATATTATTATACTTGCAATTGTAAATATCGGCTTTGGCTACATATTTAAGCTCGTAAATGTTGACGGATATAATTATGTGAACTTCATATTTTTATATTTTTGCGGTAGATATCTAAATTTGAGTATTGATCAAAGATGGTTTGAAAAGTTAAAGAAAGCAGCTCCTATAATTGTTGTACTGGATGTTGCCTTTATGACAGTTGGATTTATTTTTTACCAAAGTTACGGAACGGATGTTTCAAGTATAAGATTTTGGAGTTATAACAGTCCCTGGGTTATAACACTCGCATTGGCGGTATTTATTATTTTTACTTCCATAAAAATTAGAAGCAGAAATATTAATTATATGGCAAAAGGGGTTTATTATATATTCCTGCTTCATACAACTCCGGTGATACTACCCTTTGTAAACAATCTGACATCGGAATTGTATCTTAAATATTCTTATCTTGGGGTATTGCTGATGAGTGTTATAATGTATGTTATTAATATTATTTTGGGTGTGCTTTTTTATAAAATAAGTTCATCAGTTACAGAGATAATAATGAAACTTGTAGAAAAAATCCTGCCGGGCCAAAGGATTTTCTAATATATTATTGGGGGAGTATATGATGAAAAATATTTGGGAAAAAGTTGCTTGTAAATGTAAGGGTGTAATTGATGTAAATAAGGTTAAAAGAGCTAAATATCTTCTTATAGATACTCCTGTACATGGAAATCTTGGAGATCAGGCTATAGTTAATCTTCAAAGCAGATTTTTAAAAAGCATTTCAAAAGAGGGCGAATTTGGGGAAATAGATGCCATCCATTTAAATCGTCTTGAAAAATATTGTGCCAAAGTATCCGGGGCAAAAACTGTAATAGTACCCGGGGGAGGTTTTTTGGGAAGCCTTTGGCCTGATGAAGAAAGGCGCTTTAGACGTATAGTTCAGGAATTTTCTGATAAAAAAATAATAGTTTTTCCACAGACTGTAACCTTTGATATGAACAGTGAAGAAGGACTATCCTTTTTTGAAGAATCAAAAAAAATATATTCTTCTAACAAAAATCTGACTTTATATGTAAGAGAAAAACAAAGTTATGATTTTATGAAGAAATATATGCCCAAGGTTAGGGTGAAGCTGGTTCCGGATACGGTTCTTTTATGGGAACCGGAAGCTTCTCATAAGGACAGAAAAAATATTATCTGGTCAATGAGAAGAGATAAGGAGAAAAACTTATCGGATGAAGATTTTGAGAGAATCAAAAATGTAATTCATTCAAAGGTCGATTTTGAAAGCGAAATGGAGTTGGACACTGTACTGGATGGAAAAACCATAACCAAAGATAACAGAGAACAGTACCTTGGGAAATTCATAGATAATTATTATAATGCCAAACTGGTTGTAACAGACAGACTTCACGGCATGATATTTGCGGCAGTTACGGGAACACCCTGCATTGCCTTTGGAAACAGCAACGGTAAGGTAAAGGGCGTTTATGAGTGGATTAAAGATTCCGAATATGTAAAATATCTGGATGATGTTTCGGATTTGGAGAGGGTGATGGATAAGCTGAATCTTGAAAAAAGCTACGCCCTTGACAGAAATGAGATAAGAGAGAAATTCAAGCCTCTGCTAGAGGAATTTGATTGAATTATATGTAGTTGTATTTATCAAAGAAGAGGTATTTTAGTATAAAAAGAGGTATAAATGGAAACTGTAAAACTGATTGAAACTGTGGTTAAAGGTAACAGGGCAGACTTCAAATATGAAGTTTCCGAAGGCTTAAAGGAATTATTTATAAATGATAGCAGTTATGGTATAGAGTATGATTTTGATCTTTCGGATATTCCAAAAGCCATAATCAATATCGCTTTTGCCGGAAATATTATTCCTTTTATCTGGCTTTTTGACGCAAGGCTTGAAATAAATGAACTGGATAAAAATTTTATTGAGGGTCTTCCCGAAGTAAAAAAAGGATATATGGATATGTTTCCTTTCATAAACTTTGGCGGTGAAATAGTTGTACAAAAGCCTATGGAGAATACAGTACCGATAATACCCGGGAAATCAGGTACACTTTTTTCCGGAGGGGTGGATGCATTTACTACACTTTTCAGACATATCGAAGAAAAACCCATACTTATTTCTGTGTGGGGTGCGGATTTTGATGTTTCTGATGTAGACGGGTGGAGTAAGGTAAAGAGTAGTATAGATAAAACAGCCCGGACCTATGAACTTGAAAAGCAATATATTAAATCTGAATTCAGAAGCATGCTTAGAGTTTCCGAAAACGGCATAGGAAAATTTATAAAGGATAAGGGACTGGAATACTGGCATGATTTTCAGCATGGAATGGCTCTTTTAACTCAGGCTGCAATTATCGGATATAA
>JAILBM010000212.1 GCA_024680925.1 Butyrivibrio sp. | reverse complement strand
TATGATATAGGAAATTTCTCCGAAATTCCTATATCATAAAAAACGCTCCGCTATGGATGCGCACTCGCGCGATAGGAATATGTTGCATAAATGCAACCGCGCTCGGCGCGAGAATGTCGCAAGCGACATTCTTTTTTATAAAAATAAGCTTGATTTTATGATGCTTATAGAGTATAGTATTTTTAATTTAGGAAAACGTTTTCCTACATTTGATTTTAAAGCTTCGAAATGCAGGTTTCTTGTAGTTATTGGTAATTATTAGGAGGGCTAATGAATTTAGGTGCTATTTATCATCGTATGTCAGAACAGTTTTGCTACAGCCTTGATGAGGACAGATTAATCATCAATATAAAGACGGGCTATGATGTGGACAAGGTTTATATAATACATGAAGATCCCTATGCTGCCGGAATCATGGGCGGAAATGAGAAGTGGAGTGGCAAAAGGGAGGAGATATATTTTAAAAAGAGGTTAAAGGATCATATCTGGTGGACCACAACCCTTTGTCCTGAGTATAAAAGGTGTAAATACTATTTTGAAATTCATTCCGGTAATGAATGCATGAATTATTTTGAGGATGGTTTTTATACAAATGAGGAGATGAATCAGGAGGGCAAGACATTGTCCTATTTTATAATGCCCTGGATGAACCCTGCAGATGTATTTAAAACTCCGGACTGGGTTAATGATACGGTCTGGTATCAGATATTTCCGGAAAGATTTTGTAATGGTGATCACAGTATAGATCCTGATAATGTAAAGCCCTGGAAATATGAGAAGGTAAAATATGATGACTTTTACGGCGGTGATATAAAAGGAATCAGAGATAAAATACCTTATCTTAAGGAGCTGGGAATAACCGGAATTTATCTCAATCCTATTTTTGAATCAAATACAAATCACAAGTACAATACCAAAAATTATAAAAAGGTGGATCCTCATTTTGGAAGTAATGAAGATTTGAGAAAGCTTGTGGATGAAGCCCATGAAGCCGGAATAAGAGTTATGCTGGATGCAGTATTTAATCATACGGGATATGATTTTCCTATGTGGCAGGATGTGCTTGATAATAAAGCATCTTCCAAATATGCAGACTGGTATATGATAAATAAATGGCCTGTAGATAAGGAATGTGACACAAAGGACGGAAGATATTACTCTTTTGCCTTTGCCAAATATATGCCTAAGCTCAATACCAATAATCCCGAGGTGTCTGATTATCTTCTTGATATAGTAAGATTCTGGATCGAGACCTTTGACATAGACGGGCTTAGATTTGATGTGGGTAATGAAATATCCCATTCCTTTATTAAGTCCCTGAGATATATGACCAAGAATATGAAAAGTGATTTTTATTTACTTGGGGAAATCTGGCATGATTCCATTAGCTGGCTTCATGGAGATGAATATGATTCGGTTATGAATTATCCTTTAACAACAGCCATCGGTGATTTCTGGGTTTATAAAAACAGAACCTCAGAAAGCTTTGAATACGATATTAACAGATGTTTTACCATGTATTATTCCCAGGTAAATGATGTCCTTTTTAACCTTTTGGACTCCCATGATACCAACAGGCTTATGGACAAGGTACATGGGGATAAGGATATTTTTTACCAGCAGCTGGCTGTACTGTTCACCATGCCGGGAAGTCCCTGCATTTATTATGGAACGGAAATTGCCATGGAGGGTGGATTTGACCCTGATTGCAGAAGGTGCATGCCTTGGGAAGAAATAGAAAAGGGCCTTAGGGATGAGGATATAAACGAGACCAGGACTCTTATTGCCATGAGAAAAAAGTATCAGGCCTGCAAAAGCAGAAACTTTCATTTTCCTAACGATATAGCAAAAGACAGGGTTATTTCCTATCTTAAGATTGGAGATAATGAAAGCCTTCAGATATATTTAAATTGTGAAAAAACTTCCTGTAATATACCAATAAAGTCTACTGATGAAATTGTTTTTGCAAGAGGATTATCCTATGAAGATGGTAGTGGAGAAGGAAGACTTAAGGCCAATGGTGTACTGATTTTGAAAAAAGATTAATCTTAACGTTTTTTAGCAATTATTGATTATCAAATTAAATAAACATGGTTTATAATTATATCAGGCGGTGCAACTGCGCATCGCCTTTTCTATATGTTTTTTACGGAGGAAGAAAATGAAACGGATTATAGTTATGATGCTTATACCGATGATGCTTTTGGGGTGTGGCAGGACTGAAACCTCACAAAATGGTGGAGAAGCTTTTTCCACAGAAGAAGCAGAAGTGTCCCACAGTGCCTACTCTATATCAGAAAGTACAGCTTTAAGTACTGATAATGATGCTGATGAAAATAATGCAGATGTGGAGGATGAGACAGTAATGGAAGAAATAATAATTCCTGATATGGATATTACAAAAAAGGATTTGCCTGATAATGAGGCTATTGCCTTTGTAGAAGCTATGAAGCTTGGATATAATCTGGGAAATACTTTTGATTCTTATGTGGATGGAAGTCAAATGGCAGATTTAAGCTATGAAACTGCCTGGGGTAATCCAAAAACAACTCAAGAGTTTATAAAAGCAGTTCATGCAGCAGGTTTTGAAACCATAAGAATTCCTGTCAGCTGGCATAATCATGTGGATGAAGATTTTAATATTAATGAAGAATGGATGGAAAGAGTGCAGGAAGTGGTTGATATGGCAATCAATGACGGAATGTATGTAATTATAAATATCCATCATGATAATCACCTTGAAGCCAATGGCTTTTATCCTGATGATGATCATAAAGATCAGTCTTTGGAATATGTAGAGAAGATATGGAGTCAGATAGCAGACAGGTTTAAGGAATATGATGATAAGCTTATATTTGAGGCTTTAAATGAGCCAAGACTTGTGGGACATGACAATGAATGGTGGATTGATGAAACAAACAGTGACTGCATAAGTGCTATTGCCATAATAAATGAGCTTAACCAAAAATTTGTTGATGTGGTAAGGGCATCCGGCGGACAAAATGCAAGTAGATATCTCATGTGCCCGGGTTATTGTGCAAGTCCGGAGGGAGTACTTAATGAGGGCTTTGTAATTCCTACGGACACAGAGGAAAATAAAATAATCCTTTCCATTCACGCTTACAGACCTTATAGCTTTGCTCTTGAAAGCCCGGGAACAGATACTTTTGATTTAAATTCAAGTGAAAGTGTAAGTGAGGTCGACAGTTTCATGAGTAGTATTTATAATAAATATGTTAGTAAAGGAATACCTGTGGTTATCGGTGAGTGCGGATGCGTTGACAAAAACGGCAACCTCCGGGACAGAGTAAACTGGGCAGCTTTTTATACAGCTACTGCAAAGTCCTATGGCCTGACTCAGTGTATGTGGGATAACGGACAGTTTTCCGGAGACGGAGAGCTTTTTGGCTTATTTAACAGAACAGATAACACAGTAGTTTTTCCTGATATTATAAATGCTTTGGTCAAATACAGTGAATAAATAAAACTTTCAGGAGGCATCAGGTTATGAGATTTGCACCGGATAATGCAGGACAGGAAACAGCCGGCAGGGATAAAAAAATAATCAGGACAAGTATTATAGGCATTGTGGCCAACGTTTTTTTGGCGGGCTTTAAAGCTGTTATAGGTTTGGTATCAGGATCTATTGCAGTTGTTCTGGATGCAGTCAATAACCTTTCAGATGCCGCATCTTCAATAATTACAATTGTAGGAACAAAACTGGCGGGAAAAAGTCCAGACAAAAAGCACCCTTTTGGATATGGCAGAATAGAGTACTTAAGTGCCATGATAATAGCGGTAATTGTTTTGTATGCCGGGGTAACTTCCCTTGAGGAATCAGTAAAAAAGATATTAAATCCACAAACACCGGATTATACCGTTACGGCTCTTATTATCATCGGCGCAGGTGTAGTGGTTAAGCTTGTACTTGGACGATACGTAAAGGCTGTGGGAGAAGAGGTCAATTCCGATTCTCTTATAAATTCAGGTGAAGATTCAAAACTTGATTCTGTGATTTCTGCAGCTACACTTATTGCAGCCATAATTTATCTTGCCACGGGAGTATCTCTTGAAGCATGGCTTGCAGCTATAATATCTGTAGTGATCATCAAGTCAGGTATTGAAATGCTTAAGGATACCATATCAAAGCTTCTTGGAGAAAAGGCCGGTACTGACATGGTAAGACGAATTAAGGGAATAGTTACCACCTTTCCTGATGTTAACGGTGCCTATGATCTGGTTTTAAATAATTACGGACCTGACAGATTTATAGGTTCTATTCATATCGAAATACCCGACACTTATTCTGCGGCCCAGATGGATGAGCTTATAAGAAATATTACAGATAAAGTATATGCAGAGTGTAATGTTTATCTTGCTGCCGTAGGTGTGTATTCACAAAATACAACAAATAAAGAAATCATGGCTATTCAAAATGATATAAAGACAATGGCCCTGAGCTTTAAAAATATTCATGGCCTTCATGGATTTTATTTGGACGAAGAGCATGGTAAGATAAGATTTGATCTTGTCATATCCCTGGATGAAACTGACAGACCGGCTTTATATGATAGGGTAATGGACAAAATCAGGCAAAAGTATCCAAATTACGATATTGAAGCTGCAATAGATACTGATTTTTCGGAGTAAAAAATGACTATAATACTTGAAGATATTACAAAAATTTATGAGGGCAGGAATGTTCTTGATCATTTTAACTTAAATATTGAAGATGACAGATGCTACGGGATAGTTGGACCCGAGGGGTGCGGCAAAACCACGGTACTTAAAATTTTTATGGGAACCATAAAACCTGACGGCGGAGAGGTTCACCTTATGGGAGATTATAAATATCCAACACTTCACAGCGGATATGTATCCCAGGAAGGTCAGCTTAATCACAAAAAGAATGCCGTATGGAATGTAAAAAAGGTTTATTTCAGAGCTTCCAAGGGAAGAGTTATAGAAGAACTGAGTAAGTTTATTCCTCAGGAAAAATTAAAGCTGCCTGTAAGCGAACTTACCCCGGCAGAGAGAAGGCTTGTGGAAATAGTCAGAGCCTTTGTGATTCCTGCGGACTTTCTTGTTATGGATGAACCTTTTATGGATCTTGATGATGAACAAAGGCAAAAGGCTATTGCCTATATTAAGGACAACAGAGGCAGCAGGCCGCTTCTTATAGCTTCGAGAAGCGAAGAATATCTGGATTTTACCAGAGTAATACATATGAATAAGTAATTGGCAAGGAAACATTTTATGAATTTATTTGATATAGTGGGGCCAACAATGGTTGGTCCTTCAAGTTCACATACCGCAGGAGCGGTAAGGATAGGAAATGTCTGCAGAAAGCTTATGGGGGAACCTATAGCTGATGCAGAAATTTTTTTTCATGGATCATTTCTGGCAACCGGAAAGGGACATGGAACAGATAAGGCTATAGTGGCAGGACTTCTTGGCATGGCTGTGGATGATGAAAAGATACCGGAAAGCTTTGAAATTGCAAAAAGACAAAATATGAACATCTCTTTTGATGGCATTGATCTTGGTGACGTTCATCCAAATACTGCAAAACTGGTCTTAAAAGGCATCAGCGGAAAAGAGCTTGAGGTTGTAGCCGCATCTGTAGGCGGAGGCAGAATAAATGTAAGTGAGATAGATTATCAGGCGGCTGATTTTAGCGGTGAATATCCAACTCTGATTATTTATAATGAGGACAAACCGGGACTGGTGGCCAAGGTAAGTGACATGCTTCAAAGCAGGTCCATTAATATTGCCTCCATGGAGCTTCACAGACAGGGAAGAGGCCAAAATGCGGTCATGGTCATAGAAACAGATCAGGAGGTATGGCCCGTAGCCATAGAGAGTCTTAAAAATATGGATGGAGTTGAAAAGGTTACTTATTACAGTAACAAATAATAGAGTTGGTTTAGGTTTAAGGTAGGAAAAAAGATGTATAAATCATTGGCTGATATATGTATGGCCTGCGAAAAGGATAATCTTTTCTTTTGGGAGGCAGTACAAAAGGAAGATTCGGTTGAACAGAATATAAGTACAGATGAGCATTTTAAGATGATGAAGGATTTGTATCTTGCAATGAAATCATCTGATGATAAATATGATGAAAAGTTAAAAAGCACCAGCAAACTAGTAGGCGGAGAAGCTAATAAGGTTCATAAAAGACGTATGGAAAAAAAGCTTTTATGCGGAGATTTTTGCGGAACCGTAATGGAGAAGGCTCTTAGGATAAGCGAGTCCAATGCCTGTATGAAACGAATTGTAGCAGCACCTACAGCCGGTTCCTGTGGAGTCGTGCCGGCTGTTTTAATAAGTTTTCAGGAAAAAGAAGCTTTGGATGATGATACCATGACCAAGGCTTTATATGTGGCAGCAGGCATAGGAGGAGTAATTGCCTGCAGAGCATCCCTTTCAGGTGCAGAAGGAGGATGCCAGGCTGAGATAGGCTCTGCTTCTGCCATGGCAGCGGGGGCTCTTAGCTATTTGCTGGGCGGAAATAATATGGAAATATGCCATGCAGCAGCCCTTTCCTTAAAGGGACTTCTGGGACTTGCCTGCGACCCCGTGGCAGGGCTTGTAGAGGTTCCCTGTGTAAAAAGAAATGTTATAGGAGCTGTAAATGCTGTGACCAGTTCTGATATGGTAATGGCGGGAATTTACAGTAAAATTGAGCCGGATCAGGTTATAGATGCCATGAAAAATATTGGAAGATGCATGAGCTCAGCCATTAAGGAAACAGGAACAGGGGGACTGGCGGCAACACCTTCCGGAAAGGCTATTGCAGCATCCTTATTAAAATGATTTCCACAGATTTTATAATAAGGATTGCGCACAATGCAATATAAGATGTATAATCTTTAGAAACTATTGTTAAGGAGAAAAATTATGCTATCTTTTGCCAGTGATTACACAGAGGGGGCTCATGAAAAAATCTTGCAGCGTTTTGTGGAAACTAACCTTGAACAGCTGCCGGGATACGGAAGCGATCACTACTGTGATGAAGCCAAGGAAAAAATAAAAAAGACTATAGAAATGCCTGAGGCTGATGTCTGGTTTTTAACAGGCGGAACTCAGACCAATGAAATAGTTGTTGATACAATGCTTGCCAAGTATGAAGGCGTTATTTCGGCAGTTACAGGTCATATCAGTGCCCATGAGGCAGGGGCTGTTGAATTTAACGGACATGAAGTTTTGACAGTGCCGGGCTATGAAGGAAAATTAAAGGCTCAGGATGTAAGAAACTATGTGAGAAATTTCTATGCCGATGAGAACCATGATCATATGGTATTTCCCGGAATGGTTTATATATCCTATCCAACAGAATACGGCACCATATATTCCAAAAATGAGCTTGAGGAAATATATGATGTTTGTAAGGAATATAATATGACTCTTTTTGTGGATGGTGCAAGACTTGGATATGGTCTTATGTGCAAGGAGTGTGATATTACCATTAAAGAGCTGGCAAGACTTTGTGATGTATTTTATATTGGAGGAACCAAGGTAGGTGCCCTTTGCGGTGAAGCTGTGGTATTTACAAGCAATAATACACCAAAGCATTTTCTTACCAGTGTTAAACAGCACGGAGCTCTTCTGGCAAAGGGAAGATTATTGGGAATACAGTTTGATACTTTATTTACCGATAATCTTTATTTTGAAATAAGTCAGAATGCCATTGACAGAGCAGAGGAATTAAGAGCAGCTCTGGCTGAGAAAAATTATAAATTCGCTGTGGATTCTCCCACAAATCAGATTTTTGTTGTGGTAGACAATGATAAGCTTAAAAAGCTCCAGGAAAGTGTTTCCGTCGGATTCTGGGAAAAATATGATGACAACAATACAGTTATCAGATTTGCCACCAGCTGGGCAACAACCAAAGAGCAGATAGAAACAGTAAAAGGTATTATCTGATAAGTTTTTTAATAAATAATCCCAATGTAAAATTAAAGTTATGTTTAAAACACAAACATAGTTTACATTGGGATTTTTATTTTATAAAGGGAAGCTATTTTGTTATCAAGTAAAGAGTAAAGAGTATCAAATTCCTTATTTGAATTGCAACTTTCCAGCTTATGAACCAGCGTCTTTATCTCTTCGTGACTTTCTCCCGGCTGCGGGATAGGGATGCTTTCCAAATGTGATCTTAGTATCTTAACGGTTTTAAAGGTGTGGGTGTAATAAAAACGTACCACCGAGGAATTAAGTACAGCCATAATATATTCCGGGGATATATCCTTAAAGCGGGGTATTATTATATTACAGCTGTTAAGGGATAGCTGTCCTTTTGTATCTCTGGCTACTACAGGGTATTTAGAGATAAATCTGTACAAAAGCTTTTCATTGTTATGATACATTTTTTCCGGAGCAATCTGCTGGAAGTTTTCCGGAATATAATAGGTATATTCCCGGGCTTTGCCGCATTTAAAAGGGGTAATGCAGTTTCCTCTAAGTATTGGCTCTGATCCTTTTAAGGGCTTATCAAAAATAAGATCACCGTTATCTCCCGATACAATGCCAAGAGCAAAATCGGCATTGGATTTCAGATATATTCTGTCCTCAAGGTTATTTATGTTATTTAATATTTCAAAGTCGTTATCATTACACAAAATATGAAGGTTATCTGCACTTAAATTTCTCTTTGAACTTATATCAAAGGATTCTTTTTCATTTTCAACTCTGATTTTATCACTGGCTTTTTTGTCAATTTTAATAATAATACTGGGACACTGTACACCATCAAATACATCCCCAAGATAGGACAGGAAGGATATGTGACCGTTTTGCAATATATAAGAGCGGATGGGCTTATGGCTTTTTACCCCAAGGATGGCTTCCGGAAGAACAAAGCAAACTGAACCCTTTGGGGAAATGAGTTTTATGGATTTCTCCATAAAAAGGTCAAAGGATTCACAGGAATTTGTCTTGCAACAGTGATATACGGATTTAAGGCCTTCAATCTGCTTTTTGGAAAAGGCATAGCCCCAGGGAGGATTGCCTATAATATAGTCAAATTTTCCTGCCTTTATTCGTGCTGTCAGGTAATTTTTGACGGAAATATTTTTGTATAAAATATCAAGATCATCCACTGTTTCTGCCTTGTACCTGGCGGATAGATTTATTCTGGTAATAGCTATGGCTATGGGATTTATATCATAGCCGTAAATGTTTTTGAAACTGATAGTATCAGGGAGCTGCAGCAGAAAGTTTCCACATCCGCAGCCCGGGTCAAGAATGTTGCCCTTTTTTATCCCGATAGACTCTATAAGCTTTTTGACTATATGATTCGGAGTATAGTAAGCTCCGGAAGATTTGCGCTTTCTAAGGCTTTCAAGGGATATATAAATATATCCCAGAGTGTCCTGACGGCAATCATAGGTAATATCGGGCAGACCAAGTCCTAGGGCATGGAGATTATTTTGCCATAAAGTATCCTTGTCAGGGTATTTATTTTTTTCAAGAAACTTTTTTAAATCTGACAAAAGTATTTCCTTTATAGGCTCACTTGTTCCGGACAGCTCAAGAATTTCTCCGGCATAGTGCCTTACGATAAATGAAATATAGGAATAAAGAGTAAGCTCCTTATCAGCATATTTATCTTTTATATTGTCATAAATGTCCATAAGATATACGGGAATATCTGAATTTGGAGATGAACTGTCTATATAAGAACTGTATATGTTATTTCCTGAAATATACTTTTTGTTTCTGCGATTTCGTAAAACCTTTCTGTCGCCGTTTTTTATACTTAGGGATAGACTGTTTACATAATCTGCATCAAAAAAGGATTTACCGGAAGCTTTCCGTGAATAGCTGATTTTACCAAGTCTTAGCCAGTTTTTGCCTGTGGCGGGAGAGATTCCAAGTATATCGCAGAGTTCCTCCAGAGAATAAAAGTCTTTATTCAGTTCTTTTATGGTGGAATTATCATTAGAGTTCATAAATAAATTATATTACAACTCAAGGATTTTTAGTTGAAGAAATTGTAGGGAATATTGTAAACTATATGTTTTTTGGTAAGAACTGAAACATATATTTGATAAAGAACAATATATGGGCGAAAATGCGCAATAATTGAGAAAAATCAGTAGATTTGTATCCTGAATAAATTATAGAATATAACTATGGATTTATGTCCAAATAACAATTTATACGTATTGGAGGTTTGAAAAATGGCAAATCGTATAGTTTTAAACACAGTTTCTTATCATGGGGCAGGCGCTATAAGCGAGATCGTTAATGTTGCTAAGGCAAAAGAGTTCAAGCACATCTTTGTTGCTTCTGATCCTGATCTTGTAAAATTTGGGGTTACAGGAAAGGTTACATCTCTTCTTGACGAAGCAAAGATCCCTTATACAATTTATTCAAATATTAAGCCAAATCCAACAATTCAGAATGTTCAGGACGGTGTCCAGGCATTTAAGGATTGCGGAGCTGATTCTATTGTAGCTATCGGTGGCGGATCATCAATGGATACAGCAAAGGCTATTGGTATCATTATTACAAATCCTGAGTTTGCTGATGTTCGTTCTCTTGAGGGCGTTGCACCAACAAAGAACCATGCAGTTCCTACTATCGCAGTTCCTACAACAGCCGGAACAGCTGCTGAGGTTACAATCAACTACGTTATCACAGACGTTGAAAAAGAGCGTAAGTTCGTATGTGTTGATGAGAATGATATTCCTGAAGTTGCAGTTATCGATCCTGAGATGATGTCTTCTATGCCTAAGGGACTTACAGCTGCTACAGGTATGGATGCTCTTACACATGCTATTGAAGGTTATACAACAAAGGCTGCCTGGGAGATGACAGATATGTTCCATCTTGAAGCAATCAGACTTATTTCTCAGAACCTTCGCGGTGCTGTAGAAAATACTAAGGAAGGCCGTGAGGGAATGGCTCTTGCTCAGTACATCGCAGGTATGGGATTCTCAAACGTAGGTCTTGGTATTGCACACTCTATCGCTCATACACTTGGTGCTCACTATGATACACCACATGGTGTTGCTTGTGCTATGATGCTTCCTATCGTTATGGAATATAACCAGGAATACACAGGTGAGAGATATAGAGAAATTGCAAGAGCTATGGGTGTTGAAGGTGTTGACAGCATGTCACAGGCTGAGTACAGAAAGGCTGCTATTGAAGCAGTTAAGAAGCTTTCAGCTGATGTAGGTATCCCTGCTAAGAACGATAAGATTAAGGAAGAAGATCTTGACGTACTTGCAGCTGATGCATTTGCAGATGCTTGCTGCCCTGGTAACCCAAGAGATACAAATGTAGAAGAGCTTAAAGAGCTTTACAGAAAGATTATGTAATCTTCGTTAAATAGTGTATAATTTAATTGGTAAATGAACAAAAATTATGCACAGGAGTGAAACTCCTAAAGATGAGGATATATGAGACGCAGCCGTTTATTGATTGTTATTATAGTAGTTTTATTATTTTTTTTCATAGTTTTTATAGCAGTGAAAAATCATAATTCAAACAATTATAATGATTCTCAGGAGGCTGCGTCTTTATTATTGTCTAAAGATAATTCTGAAAATGATAATGAAGATATTTTAGCAGACAGTAGTAATGAAAGTGTTTCGCTTGATAACAATCAGTCAGAAAAAACAACTCCCAGATATGATAATGTGGAAATTCCCAAGGAAATTATATCTTCGGAAGCCACTGTAATAACAGATACCTTTGAAGGAGATGTTTTTGAAGCTGCAGACGCAGGGTGCGCTGATTTTATCGATATTCCGGAAAATATGCCCACATACTACATATCTGATGATGTCAATGGAAAAGACTGCCTTACAGAGGTCAAAAATCAGGGACAGACTTCCATGTGCTGGGCTTATGCAGCCATAGGGGCTTTGGAATCGGATCTTTTAATGCATCATGATAACCTTAATGCTTCAGATCTTGATTTTTCCGAAAAACATCTCGCTTATTATAATCTTCATAAGACAGAGGGGTCTTTGGATAATTTAATAGATGAAGATTACAGATATCTTAAAGATGACAGTGACAGCTATGACTGGATATTTGATTATGATACAGGATATTTAAGTGTAGGAGGAGTAAGCGATTACTGCATAGATTATTTTACCTCCTGGAA
>JAILBM010000192.1 GCA_024680925.1 Butyrivibrio sp. | reverse complement strand
AAAATCCCGTAAGAAGGTCTCCCAAAGTTCTCTCACCTGGTAAATCCATCATCTGATCAATCAGCGCTTCATACTCTGTGAGATCATAACCGGGGAAAAAATTAATTGATGCGGTTACCGGCCTGTTCTTAGATAGATGATATGCCACCAGTCCTGAAGCCTGAAGAACAGGTATTCCGGATATTCCATTTTTCGTTATTTGTACTTCGCCATATTCAGAAGCAAAAGCTCCGTCTCCTATCAAGAAAGTTACTATAGCCATACATCGCACACCGCTATCTTTTGGCAATGTGTCATCATCAGATAAAAGAGGCGTAAGTGCGGGATATGTATTCTTCTGTTCCATTCCCAGCTTTTCACATATATAATATCCATCACCTGTTGCACCACAGCTCTTAGGCCCAGCGAGTCCTCCGGTTGCAAGAATAACTCTATCTGCTTCGTAATCATTTTTATCTGTCTTTACTGTAAAAGATATGGAATCATCATGTGAATCAATAGATTTTACCTGCTCCTTAAATATAAAATTAACAGACAATCTTTTACATTCACTTTGCAGAATATCAACAACTGTTGAAGCCTGCCCCGATATTGGATATAAATACCCTGATTCATCGCTCACAACCAATCCCAGTGATGAAAAAAAATCAAGAGTTTCTTTTACCCCGAATCGCTTTAGCCAGGTTTTCATCCTACCTCTTGCTACTTCATTATAATCCGCTTCAGAAATATCAAGATTAGACAGATTACAGCGACCGTTCCCAGTCATAGACAACTTCTTACCACAGCAATCTGTTTTTTCTATAATTGTTACTTCCGCGCCTTCACGGGCAGCTGCAATAGCTGCACACATTCCTGATGCACCGGCACCTGCTATAATGATTTTTCTGCTCCCGGACAAATTCCACTCCTTATCTTTTCTCAATACGATCTACCAATAGTGCAAAGTAATCACCAAAGGGCATTCGCTCAACTTCGTAGCGATTAACTGCTTTTAAAACAATAAGTAAAACCATATAAGCCAAATATGAAATGATAATAGCAATAATAAATGTAAGAACTTCACCTATAAGATTAACAAGCAGGCGATCTATAAGAAGACATAACACACTTGATATTCCTGCGGCAAGAAGAGGTTTTAAAACTATCCTAAAAATATCTGACTTAAGATCGAACATTATTTTTACTTCAAATATTCCAAGAATTACAATTGCAATAGCACTTAGGAAAAATGCTCCCATGGAAGCATGAATCCCAAGTCCTGCTGCAAATGTCATTATTATAACAGCCACCAAATGCACTACAATTCCCATGACAGAATTTACTGCCACAAGCAAATTATTTTTTAAGTGTAAAAGCAAAAACATATGAAAAATGAGAAATGCTCCCGGCATTGCAATCGGGACAGTGAGAACTATCATATTTACAGCTGCATCTGTTGTTTTCCCAAACACTATATTTGTTATTGTCCCGGCAAGTATCATTACCCATAATACCATCGGAAATATAAGCATAGACTCGAAATGAATCAAATCTGTAATTCTGGATTTAACTACTTTAAAATCCTTTTTTACTATACCGTAATGAATACCATACCATGATTTTAAAAATGGGAGTCCTGAAATAAATATAAGTATTACTGACAATGATATACATTGACCAACGTACAATCCCCAGTTTTCGATATTGTTTTCTCCAGGATGAATTCTGTTGGCTGCACTTAAATAAATACATTCATCCAGAAAAAGCAAAAATCCTCCCTGTGCAAACAAAAGACATGAAGGAATAATATCAGCAGAACATTTCCAGTTTCTTCCATTCTTTTCCGGAATGCTTTTATCTGTTAAAGCCTTAAGCTCACCTCTATGCACAAGATACATTATAAGTATGAATATAAGACTTATAAAACAGCTTGCACTTATTCCAAGTGTCGCACCAATTGCACCATATACACAGGCAATATCATCCACATGCATTAACGCATTTATCTTTATTCCGTAATTATATGCAATTCTTGAAAATACAATTGAAAGCACATAACTCATTACTATTAGTATTAAATTGGAATATAGTGATGAAGAAAGAAATCCCGCACCTGAAAGATATCCTCTGATAACACCCTGTATGCTTATAAAAACAAGCATGGGTACTATCATAAACAGTACATAGAAACTTCTGGTCGAATT
>JAILBM010000347.1 GCA_024680925.1 Butyrivibrio sp. | reverse complement strand
GTATTTCACTCTTGCCTTATGTATAATTATACGAAATGCAAAAAATAAAAGAACAAATTTACTAAAAAATTATTACTCTATTCTTTCAGGCTTATTTTTATCTTCTTTCAAAGCCCTTTTTAATAACTTAGTCATATTCGGATCAAGGCTTAATACATTAGCGGAAAAGATGGTTTTGACAAGCCATACAAAAAATACAAATACCAGAATCGGTATAATGCAGGCAGTCACTATCATTACAGCAAGGGATTCTATAAGGCTTCCCAGAAAATCCGTTACTTTATTAATTGTTTCCGTAGTTAAAGTAGTAAGTTCATTTAAAAATCCCGAACCTGACTCATCCTCTATTTCAAGATTATTATAATCTTCAACAGCACTTTCAACTTTAGCTTCCTGAGTTTTATACACCATATCAGAAAGCCATACACTGGTTGGAACCATAATAAATATCAGTATTCCCAGAAGTGCTATTTTACCTCCTGTCCTAACATGATTTCGATCCTCTGTTATAACCCACAGTCCAAAAAAGAAGCATGCCACAGGAATTAATAGCCCGAAGGTAATATATCCCGATAAAGTTATAAGAAAGTTTTCAAGATAAAGAGCGCTTAATATAAGTAAAAAATATGTAGCCATCTCTGCCAGCTGTTCTGCAAGAGGTGTGCACATATCTCCGGGAAGTAAAGACAGTGTGGCTGACGTACCTGCAGCACCTCCCGAGAGAGTCATTACCGTTGAAATATGGTTTTCTGTTATTTCGGAAGCATGATTATTGAAGTCAGGATCTGTTACCAAAGGCATGATCTTTGTAACGGATATAACCGCAAGAAGTACTAAAAGTACGATTATTGTTGTTTTCTGTAGTTTTGACATATTTCCCCCTTACTCAAATACAATCTCATAACCGGATGTGTTTGGAAAATTCTTTATAAAGTTTGTAATAAGATTCCTTGCCTGCTCATCCGATCTTTCCAGGATTCCGTTTTTTATTGCCTTTTCCTTTGCAGCATTTTCAAATTCGGCAAGAGAAATATTATAATCCTCAAGCTTTAGAGGATTCCAAATAGATTCGTTTTCTGAATATATTTTAAAAGTGTTCTTATCAATATTTACTGTCTGAATTTCGGATGCCGGTATTTTAACTATCAGTTTCTTTTCGTCATCGTCCTTTGTAATTTCAATCTGCTCAAAATCCACACCGGCCATTACCGCACCATCATAGCTATAGGTAAAATCTGAAGAAGATGTTATAAACTGCAATATAGTTTTTTCTTTGGTGTATTTCTCCAATTGAGTAAAATAATACTCCTGAGTGATCAGGATTCCCATATTGGCCAGACCATCCTGAATAGTTTCCGTACTTACCGATACAAGTACCTTTCCATCAGATTGTTTTAGGGTAATAGCTGAACTTGCCGAATTTGAAACATCATTTTCGCTTTCTTTGGAATAACCGATACATAGAATTATTATCGCAATAATGGCCATTATAATTACTGCTATATAGAATATTTTCTGATACTTTTTTGAAGCATTCATAATTTTGTCTCCCCCTACGATACATATATATCTGCATTATACTACAATTATGCATTTTTATTCCTGATTGTATTTGAATTTTCCCACTAAAAGTGCTAATCTTAATAAAAATTTTGATATAAAAAAATATGAAAAGGGGTGTACGATATGCCAACACGCACTACTTATCATGATGACTATATTCTGGCCAGATTCTTTGGTCAGTCATCGAATTTTACTGATATTCCCAATGAGCTTTTTAGCAAATACAATGTAAAAAAAGGTCTTCGAAATGACGATGGTACAGGTGTCCGCATCGGACTTACAAGAGTATCGGATGTTGTTGGTTACAACGTAGACGAAAAGGGAAATGTAATTCCTTGTGAAGGCGACCTGCTTTTTCGCGGATACAGTATTACCGATCTGATCAAAAACAGACAGGGAAATTTTGGATTTGAAGAAACCTGCTTTTTGCTTTTATTTGGATTTCTTCCTACTGCAGAACAGTTTAAGGATTTTAAAAACACTTTATCCCTTCGTTATGATCTTCCTGATAAGTTTCTTGTGGATGAAATTTTGAGATCCCCATCAAGAAATCTTATGAATCGTCTGCAAACCCTGACTCTTTCCTTATACAATTATGATGACGATCCGGATAATCTCGACGTATACGAAACCATCCGTAAGGGACTTAACCTGATAGCCAAGTTCCCTGCTCTTGCTTTTTATGCATATCAGGCCAAGATGCACGATACCTTCCACAAGAGCCTCGTAATAAACTATGCCCTTAAGGATCTGTCCATAGCGGAAAATATACTCAGATTCCTTCGTCCTGACGGTTTGTTTACACAAAGGGAAGCTAATCTTCTCGATGCCATACTTCTTATACATGCCGATCATGGCGGTGGAAATAACTCAACCTTTACAGATGTAGTTATAGGTTCAACAGGTACAGATCTCTACTCTGCAATTTGCGGATCTCTCGGTGCTCTAAAGGGACCAAAACATGGTGGTGCCAATATTTCAGTAGCTCAGATGATGGAAGAAGTTATTGACAAGATTGGATATACAACAGATAAAGACAAGGTTACAGAGGTTGTTAATGACCTTCTTGACGGAAATATGTATGACCATTCAGGACTCATATATGGTTTTGGACATGCAGTATATACCATTAGTGATCCACGTGCAGAAATATTAAGAGATCTGGCATGGAAGCTTGCCCAGGAAAAGCACTGCGAGGACAGATTCAATTTCTATAGGCTTTTCGAGGATACTGTTCACGAAATAACTTATGAAAGAAAGAAGAAAAATCTCCCGACAAACGTGGACTTTTACTCAGGCTTTGCCTATGAGCTCCTTGGCATTCCTACGGATCTTTATACTCCGCTTTTTGCCATTGCAAG
>JAILBM010000098.1 GCA_024680925.1 Butyrivibrio sp. | reverse complement strand
AACCAAGGATTTAACAGAGGATGAAAAGAAGGATGTACTTATTTTTGCATCTGCTAATAATGTATTAGGAACAGGAACTGTACAGTCATATTTCTTAACTGACATTGTAAACGCTAATAATCTTGCTGGTTCAGGAGATTTTATTAAAATTTCAGAGGAAGAGCTTTTGAATTATAATCCTGAAAAGCTAATAATTGCAGGTCATGATGGTTATATTTCACCAGAAACAGTTAAAGCAGGCAAAAGCTGCGGAATTAACTGGGGTAATGTAAAGGATCTAGAGGCAATAAAGAATGATGAATTTATTTGTTTAGGTTATGAAGAGTGGAGAGATACAATCGAGACACCAGTAACTCTTTTAAAGATGGCAAAGCTTGTTTATCCAGAACTTTTTGAGGACATTGATATAGAAAAGGAAGAAAAAGAATTGTACATGAACTGCTATGGCCTTACAGAAGATCAGGTTGCTGGAGCATTAGATGCACAGCACTATACTGGTCAGCTTGAAGAAGCAAAGTAATGCTATGGTAGAAGCGGTAAATTCAGTAAACTTTAATAAAGTGAAATCGCAATATAAACGAAATAATTCAAGTAAAGCAATACTTGTGGCTATGATGCTTGTAATAATGCTATGTTTGGCTGTAATAGCAGTTTGTATTGGAGCTTATTCGATATCAGTGGGTGAGGTTTTTGGACTGATTTTTGATAAAATAAGAGGAATTGAAATACCTCAGCTTGAAGAAAGTGTTATTTTTAATATTAGAATAACAAGAATATTGGTGGCTATAGGTGTAGGAATGGCTCTGGCTTCAGGAGGAACTATTTATCAGGGGATTTTTCATAATCCTCTGATAGAACCCTACATATTGGGGGTATCTTCAGGGGCTGCATTTGGAGCAGCGGTTTCGGTAATAATCAGAAGGCCTCAGCTGATACAGGTTCTTGCTTTCATATTTGGTATATTAGCAGTTTCACTTACATATATATTGGCAAGAAAGAATAAAAGAACAAGCCTTATATCACTTGTATTATCAGGAATGATAGTAAGCTCTGTTTTTTCGGCACTGGTTTCATATGTGCAGTATACAGGAAATGAAGAACAGTTAAAGGTTTTAGTATTCTGGCTCATGGGTGGTCTTTATAAATCGACATGGGAAAATGTTGCAGTGCTAATTCCAGTAGTAATTATAGGAATTATAATATATAGGCTATCAGCCTGGAAGCTGAATGTATTATCTGTAGGCGAGGATGAAGCAAGGGCTTTAGGCATAAGAGTTGAAAGGCTTAAAATACTTTTAATGCTTGTATCAACATTAGTTACATCTGTTGCAGTTTCAGCATCTGGAATAATTGGCTGGATAGGTCTTATGGTACCACATGCTGCGAGAATGATAGTAGGTCCGGATAATAGGTACCTTATACCTTTCTCTGCATTTTTAGGAGGAGCATTTTTAGTTGTATGCGATACGCTAGCTAGAACACTTTCTACCGGAGAAATCCCGGTAAGTATTATCTCCTCACTTATTGGAGCACCTTATATGATCTATCTTATTAGAAAACACATAAATAAAGGAAGATAAAATTGATAAAAGTAGAGAATTTGATATGTGGTTATGGTAACAAAAATATAATAAATGATGTTTCATTTAGAGTAAAAAAAGGCGCTGTCTGTGGTCTGATCGGAGCAAACGGTGCAGGGAAGTCAACACTGATTAAAACTTTAATGGGATATATAAAACCTAGAAGTGGCAACGTTTTGTTGAATGGAAGGCCAGTGGAGGTGTTGAGCGAAAATGAAATAGCGAAAAATGTAGCTTATGTTGCTCAAACTCATGAAATATCCTTTGCCTTTTCAGTTTTAGATATGGTATTAATGGGAAGAACTCCATATTTGGGAGGAATTTATGGCCCTAAACCATCGGATTATGAAATATGCATGCAAGAACTGGGTAGAGTTGGTTTATCAGATTTTGCTGATGTGTCTTTTGATAAGCTGAGCGGTGGTCAACAGCAATTAGTTGTCCTTGCAAGGGCATTTGCACAAAGGGCAAATATCTTTATTCTAGATGAACCTACATCAAATCTAGATTATAAGAACAAAATCTTGTTCTGGGAGGTTATAAGAGATGCTGCAGAAGAAGGAAAAACAGTACTAGTGAGCCTTCACGAGCCAGATCATGCTCTTTGGTTCTGTGATGAAGTTCTTGCAATAGGAAAGGGCGGAAAAATAATCGCAAATGGTAAGTCAGAGGTAGTAATGACAAGAGAAGCCTTAAAAGATATCTATGACTGTAATATCGATGTAACACAAACAATCACAGGAGCATTAGTAACTATTCCGGCAATATAAGAATTTGTTTGAAATAAGCCGTACGGCGTTTTGTATACTTTGGATGTACAAAATAAGCAGTACGGCTTTTTTGCGAGTCCTTATGCATTCTTATATATGGAACCCAAAAGAAAAAAATAATGACAGATAAATTATTTGATGATATAATGTAAAGCGCTTTGTTTATTGAATTAATTGAAAAAGAGAGGATTTATTTATGAAAAAATCCGTAATTAAAAAGGCATTTCTTAAATCGCTTCCTG
>JAILBM010000063.1 GCA_024680925.1 Butyrivibrio sp. | reverse complement strand
AATGATATAAAATCAGCTATTTATGGTAAGCAATACTGTCATTTTTACTAAATAATTATAGTTAATCGTTTAGTGCTATGGGGAAATGCACAAAACAAAATAATAATTTAGGAGGTAAAACAATAGTATGCACAAGAAATTGTTGGGGGTATCTTCTCTGGTTATGGCCGGAATGATTACTGTTTCATCAGCCGAAGCAGGAGCCATGCAGGTCTATGCCACTGAAGGAGATGTGGTTCATCAGGAAAATGCAGCTAATGCAGATGCTTCATCAGCAGAAACATCAAAGGAAGAAACAATTGAAATCGATGAAACAACTGATTCTAAGGATGAGGGGTTAGAGAATCAGAATTATTCAGGTAACAAGCTTTCTAATGATGAAACAAAAGATGAAGATGAAAATGGCAATGATGCCGCAAGCAATGGTTCTTCCGAAGATGTTATCACAAATGAAGGTACTGAGGAAAACAATAATGAGGCAGCTAAGGATGAAGCAAAAGCAGAGGAAGAAAACAATTCAGATGCAGCAAATTCATCAGACTCTTCCAAAGATGAAAAAGTAAAGGATGATACTAAGAAAGAATCAGAACTTGAATTCTTTAACAGATGGGATAAAAGCTCAACTGTTAAAGGAAGACTTTCATTTAGTCAGCAGTATCAGGAGTTTTGTTATGATCTTGGGGAGACTTATTCTACCGATTCATGCAATAGCATTAAAATCAAGGTTTCAGATCAGGATAAAAATGTATGTATAAAGCTTTATGATTCTGATATGAATGAAAAAATGGCCAATTACGGATGTGATGGAAACAGCGAATATGTAATGGTTCCAAATTATGATGGAAATGTTAGATATATTGGTATCATGTCCATGCCTGAGGGAGAAGATTCTTACCCATACGGAATTACTGTAAATGAAGTAGTAGTAGATGCTAAGGCAAATACACCGGTTAAAAACGAAGAAACCCTTGTATTTGAAGGAGATAATCTCAAATTTACAGAAAGATGGGAAGGTTCTTTAGTAGAAGGAAGTACTCTTGAATTTGATAAAGAGTGGCGTGAATTCTACATTTCACTTGGAAAAGAAATCCCGGGTGACAGTATTAAGGCGATTAAAGTATATACTTCAGAGCCTACCAAAAATCTTGCTTTTAAAGTTTATAACGGTTCAAGCGAATTACAGGCTGCCTATGGTCAGAATGGCAAGAAAAACTATGTTTTTTATCCAACTGTAGCAGACAATGTAACTGACTTTGCAATTATGGCTATGAATGACCAGGAATTTCCATTTTCTGTAAATGTTGAGAAAATTGAAGTGGTTGTTGATACTACACCTGCAAGTGAAAAGCCTGAAAAAGGTGTTGAATATGACATTGTAGATTTAAGAGATTCTGTTACAGCACTTATGGGTGATGATTTTATAATAGGTACAGCCATTAGTTATCAGGAATTTGCAGACAATATGGAAATGGAGCTTGTAACAAAGCACTTTAACGGGGTTACCCTTGGTAATGAACTTAAGCCTGATTCCATGATTAAAAAAGATGCTCCAATAGTTACTGTTTCTCTTGATGGAGAAGAATTTGAGTTCCCTGAACTTAATTTCCAGACTCCTGAAAGATATCTTGATTTCTTTGTTAAATGGAATGAAGAACATCCTGATAAAAAGATAAGGATCAGAGGACATGTTCTTGTATGGCATTCCCAGACTCCGGAATTCTTCTTCCATGAAGATTATGATGCCAATAAGCCTTATGTAACCCCTGATGTAATGAACAAACGTCTTGAATATTACATTAAGAGTGTTGCAGAGCACTTTACCAGTGAGAATAGTCCTTACAAAGACCTGTTCTATGGCTGGGATGTTGTAAACGAAGCCGTAAGTGATGGAACAGGAACCTACAGAAATGGAAATGAGAATTCCAGCTGGTGGAGATTATATAACAGCCCTGAATTTATTCAGAATGCCTTTGTATATGCCAATAAATATATGCCTTCCAATATTGCTCTTTTCTACAATGATTACAATGAGCATGTTTCAAGTAAGGTAGGCGGTATCTGTGAACTCCTTAAAACCGTTAAGGCTACTCCGGGTGCAAGAATTGATGGTATGGGCATGCAGGCTCATTATCAGATTGCAGATAACAATCCTTCTGTAGAACAGATAAAAAATGCAGCTCTTGAATATTCCAAGATTGTAGACCAGATTCAGTTTACAGAGCTGGATTTCAAGGGAAGTGCCAATAGCAGCGATGAAAGACTTGCTAACAGATATAAGGCAGTGTACGACACCATAAGAAGACTTAAGGCTGAGGGTGTAAATGTAACCGGAATGACAATCTGGGGAGTAGTTGATAAACACTCATGGCTTCAGACAGCCAATAATAACGGCGGCGGAGCAGATGGTAGTGCCAGACAGTTTCCACTTTTATTTGATGACAATTATAAAGCCAAGAATTCATTCTGGGCACTGGCTAATGCAGGAGAACTTGAACCTGAAATCAAAAACATTATTCTGGTACAGAATTTAAATAATGACTTTGCAGGTGGAAATGCTTATGACTTTGGAAATAGCGATGCAGAAGCTACCTTTATTCCAATGTGGAAAGACGGAGAAATTACTGTTAAGGCTACTATCAAGGACAATACAGTTGATGAAAATGATTCCTTTACTCTCTATACCGACGACGGCACAGGCATTAAAGCCACAGTTATTACCAGAAATGAGGCTACATCAAATGAACTTGGTTATGAAGCTTTATTAAATATAGCTGTTGATCCGGATGCCTTAACTGCAAATATGGTAAAGATAGATGCAAGTCTTTGCGATAACGGCAATATCGTATCCTTTGGTGATACCACCAATAAGCAGGCTGAAAGCAGTAAATATTATGCAGAAACTGTTATTAAACCACTTATGGAAGTATCAAAGGGAAGTGTTGTAATTGACGGAAATGGTGATGACACTGCATGGAGCAGCGCAAAAGAGTTTCCTCTTGCAATCAACATTTCATCAAATGCATCAGCTACAGCAAAGCTTTTATGGGATGATGAAAATCTCTATGTTCTTGCCGATGTAAAGGATCCTGTATTAAATATGGATTCTTCCCAGAACCATGAGCAGGATTCTATGGAAATTTTCATAGATGAGAATAACAATAAGTCTACATCTTATCAGGAAGATGATAAGCAGTACAGAATAAACTATGAAAATGCTCATTCCTTCAATGGTACAAAATGCCTTGAGGAAAATATCAATTCTGCTGTAGTTCTCACTGAGGAAGGCTATAGAATTGAAGCTTCATTTAAATGGACTGATATTGCACCTGCAGTAGGATCAAATGTAGGTCTTGATCTTCAAATAAATGATGCAGATTCTACAGGAAAGAGAATAGGAACTCTTAACTGGGCTGATAAGACAGGAAACGGCTGGTCATCACCTGCTGTATTTGGCACAATTGTTCTTGCAGACGCAAAAGATGTACCTTCTAATCCTGAAAGCCCTGAAAACCCAGAAAATCCTGAAAACCCAGAAAATCCGGATGTTCCGAAAGATCCGCAAGAGCCTGAGGCACACATTGTATCACACTGGGCCAGGAAATATCTTGTTACCGATGATGGAACAAAGCTTACAGGTTTCCATACAGTAGACGATGTTACTTACTATTTTTCACCTGAAAAAGAGTATATGGTAACCAATGAATGGATTACAGTTGATGGAAAGGTTTATCTTGCAAAATCAACTGGTAAAATTGCTAAAAACGAAATAGTAAGCAGATGGGCTCAGGATTATATCTTTGATGAAGAGGGAGTACGCCAGAGCGGTCTTATAAGCTTTGAAGGCAAAGACTACTATGCTGACGAAGAAGGAAAACTTGTAAAATCAAAGTGGCTTAATATTGATGGCAAAACCTACCTTACAGATAAGGATGGAAGCCTTGTAAAAAATTGTATTTTTGATAAATGGGCTGCCAAATACATCTTTGATGAAAACGGTGTTCGTCAGGAAGACTTTACCACATTTGATGGCAAAGATTATTATTGCAACGAACAGGGAAGAATGACTAGGAATGCATTCTTTAAGGTAGATGGCAAAAAATATTTTGCCAAGAATGATGGTGTTCTTGCAAAAAATGAAACCATGAAAAAGTGGGGAAGAACCTATACATTTGATGAGAACTGTGTTGTTGTTGAGTAAATATTGAAATTAAAATAACAATAACGGACCATCTAAAAAATAATTATACCGACCTATAATATACATATTTTATAAATATATTTCCTTTTGCAGGATACTATTATAGGTCGGTATTTTTATTATATTTAATTA
>JAILBM010000039.1 GCA_024680925.1 Butyrivibrio sp. | reverse complement strand
GGCAGAACAGAAACTGCTTATGGTTCATATAAATTCCGGGTTCTTCCTAATAAAGATTATCTGGAAACAACTCCTGTTGAAAATCAAAGCTATACAGGTGATACCTACAAATATACAGAAAAGTGGCTCTACACACCTGATAGCTACAGCATTTATTATAGTGAGAGTGATTTTACCGAAGAATTATCAAATAGTACAACAGATTTAAGTGACAGATTAAGCCTTGAAGATGGTAATTCCGGCAAGGTTTATACAGAGATGCCGGGTTATAAGGATGTTATTGTTGACAGTAATAATACCCATACACCACATGTGGTTTATTACTATGTTGTAAGTAATGATCCTAACTATGCCTCTATCACAGGAAGCTGCTCGGTAGATATTCTTCCTGTACCTGTAAGTGTAACTGCGGTTAAGGCATTTACAAAGGTTTACGATGGTACAACTACTATTAAGGGCAAGCCTGATGATGGATATGCCGGTACTGTTACATATAAATATGATGAAGAAGATGGAACTTATTCAGATTATTACAGATTGCAGTCAGGTATAGAAGGTGAAAATCAAAGCGCAAGCCCTTATTACAAGATCAATGGAATATTGTCAGTAGATTCTTCTAAGACAATGATGCTTAACTTTGATGCTGAATTTGATTATAAGCATGCCAAAGGAAGCGGTGTACAGGAAGGTACAATAGTTACGCTGTCTAATCTGTGGGTTCTGTCATCGGATAGCAGTTCAGAGCTTCATGATGTATATGAAAACTGGAATTATTATTTCCCTTCAGGACAGACACTGCAGCTTTCAGGTCAGATTAATCCTTATCCTCTTGATATTAAGTGGCTGCCTGATTCCGAAAGTGATGCGGATTCAACATACCAGGATTCTGACTTTACCTATAATTATACGGGAAGTCCTCAAGCACCTTATATCAAGATTGTAGGCAATACAGACAGAATACCTGATTCTTCATCGGCCTTTAGCGTAGATGTTAAAAATAAGCAGACCAATGCAGGAACTTACAGCGCGATTCCTGAGGTTGAGGCAGCAGGCGATTACTATTCCACAGATTATACATTTACTCTGGAAAATCAGACTTATACGATTTTAAAGAGATATATAATGGTTGCGCCAAAGAGTGTGACCAAGACTTATAATGCATCAAATCAGACAATGCTGGATTATGAATCAGCTTTGAATGTTGATGGTGAATACGTATTTACTACCAAAGAAACAGAAGACGGAACTTATACATTATATACTATGCCGGAAGGAGAATATTACAGTGTTTCTGCTTCTGAATCCCACAAGGATGCCGGTACATATGAAGGAATAAGTGCACAGAATCTTTCTGTATATACAATTAAGAATAACAAAAAGAATGTTATAACAGATAATTACGAAATTGAATATGGATACGGAACTTTGACAATTGAACCATGTCCCGTAATTATAACAGGAATAACCGGTATTGATAAGGAATATGATGGAACAACCGATGCTGATCTTGATATAAGCAGTGCTTCCATCAAGCTTGCTTTAGATGGCACCAGTGGGATTTATTCAGGTGATAGTCTTGTACTTGAAAAAGTTGGTTATAACGGAAGTGGATATGAAGATGGCTACGGATATCCGGGAACCTTTGATGTAGCAACTGTACAAAATGACAGAACTGTTACCATCAGTTATATTACTGATGCCCTGGATACAAAAGGTATTGCCATAAAAAATGAGTCCGGTACTTCCTATAATAACTATGCTATTAAGATAAGTGAAAGCCAGCAGACAACCACAGCAAACATTATCAAAAACGGTAAAGCAAATATTTATATAAAAGGCGAAGATACTACAATCACCTATGGTGAAAGTTTGGACAGCAGCTATTTTGAATATGAAATCCAGGGTTTGGTTGAAGGAGAAAGTCTGTCAGCTTCTGAAGGTTATCCTCAGTTTATGATAATGAAGACGGATGGAGACAATTATGTAAATGCAGTAAGGGATAACCATATCTTTACCCAGACAAACAACCTTGATTTCATAGAAGATCTGGATGTTGGAACCTACTATGTATTTTTTGTCGAAACTACTACAACCGATGGTGACGGTAATATAGTGGATGATGATAGTAATCATTTTGTTGCCGGATTTGAATCTGATAAATACAATGTTAGCTGGAATTCTGATGATCCTGTAACGATAACCATTGAACCAAGAAAAATCGCAGTTGCGGGAATAGATACAGAAGCTTCTATATCTAAAGTATATGATGGAACAACTTCAGTTGATAGTGATTCCAAAGATACCATTAAAGGAAGTAACACATCTCATCCGTACTATGAATTTACGACTGTAGATGGTGAAACAATATCAGGTGTACGTTCTGAGGATGCTGCAAAGCTGGTACTTTCAAGCTTCGATGCTGTTTATAACAGTGAAAATGTGGCTGTGACAGAAAACAATCTTATAGTAGGTGCAACTAAAGTAAATATTACAAATGCAGTACTGGGCGGAGATAAAGCTTCAGATTATGAGCTTGTAAATACAAGCTTTAATGTTCCCGGTGATATTACACCAAAAGATTTGACAGTAAAGATAAACAACCAGGAAGTTACCTACGGAGAAGCCGTTACATCCTATTCATTTACAATAGACGGAGCTGTAAATGATGAGGATATGGAAATAATAAATACAGGGCTGACAAACAGTACTGTTACAAAGATTAACTGTAATTATGAGGCTGTGGCAAGTCCATCCGGTAGTAATAGCCATGATGTGGGATACTATGCAATGAATGTGGATGAGACAACCCGTTACAGTAATTCCAACTATAGTATTACTTATGCTGAGGCAACAGGAGAACTTGGTAATACCTACGGACTGTTATCCGTTATAAAGAAAAATCTTACCTACAAGGCAAAAGAAGTTTATGTAAATTATGGTGTAGAAAATCCGCCATCTATTTATGATGGAGAATTTGCAGCAACAGAATTTGTTTATGGTGACAATATTAAAACCGTTAAAAATGAAGATGAAACTGCCAAAATTGTAAGTGATGGTACAGATGGATACATCAGTGTATTTACAGATGAAGCTTGTAGTGAGTCAGCAGGTACCTACGAGGTTCAGTTTACCTGTGAAGTAAATTCCACCTCGCTTCCGGGAAAATATGATGTTGTACCAAGTAACGTAGCCTCCCAAGAAGGTGGACTTTATACCCAAAACTACAATATTGTTGTGGAAAAAGGTACTCTGGAAATAAAGAAGTACTATATTCTTATTGAAGGATTAGAAGTTGGCGAAAAGGTATATGACGGAACGACTTCGATAGATGATGCGCAGATTGGTCTTGAAAATGTAAGATTCAGCTATTATATTGGCGCTACCGGATATAGTGACAGAACATACTCACAACTTCAAAGTGATATTTCAGGTGCTGTTTTTGATGTATCAAATATAACTGCTGAATATACAGATAAGAATGTCGGAACAGGAAAGGAAGTAACGCTTACTATTAGTCTGGGAACAGATTCAGAACTTTCCAAGAGATACGAGCTTTTGACAGCTACTAATAAAGCGGAGGCAGAAACATACGATACTTCAAGTATTTTTGATGATACGTCAGGCAATATAAAGGCGTCTCAGACAACTACAACAGCAGATATTACAGCAAGACCTCTTTCTTTAAAGCCCGGTGATATTTCGGTTAATTATGCCCAGGCTGTAAGTGATGATCAGATAGTGATATCGGATGTATCAGTAGGAACAGGATCGGGATTTATAACAGGAGAGAGTTTTTCTGATATAACCGGTTATTCTAAGGGATACAAGATCACTCCTGCAAACAGTGAAGAAGTGTATGCAGCTGGTTCCGATACAGGAAGCTATGTTATAGATATAAGTTCCACACTACCGGGTGATGGAGAGCAGGGAAATTACAATATTACGTTTAATACAGGAACCCTTACTGTAAATAAGGTGACTTTCCCTGCACCTGCAGGAATTACCTGGACAGGTGGCAAACTAAGCTGGAATGCTGTGGCATCAATAGGAAATGTTCAAGTCGGTGGCTACAAGCTTGAAATTACTAAGGTGGGCGAGGAAAATGCCTTTGAAACAGTAGAGTGCAGTACCACAGAATATGATTTTGCCGAAATTATAAGAACTAAGGGAAATGGTCAGTATAAGGTAAATATCTGTGCAGTAGCAAGTTCAGACAATAATGAAGGCTATAAAAATGTGAACCAATATGGAGAAGCAGCGGTTTCTCCTGTGAAATACGCAGTTCTGGTAACACCTGTCTATAGTGAAGATGAAGTTACAGCCAAGGCTACTGATATAAAGGCAGACAAAAATGTATATGTAACTGAAAATAGTCTCCTTGAAAGTTACGTAGTTATTGCCGGAGAGGAAACAGCATTAAATGCCTTATATAGCTGGGCAACAGAAGGACAGGATTCACAGACCTATACAACAGGCTATGTTTTGGAAAGTTTTACATCATCTATATCTAATGGTGTAACTGTAGATACAGTAGCAGATAATTCTTCAACGGGCAGCTTTTTAGGTACAGTAACAGTTTCAGATGATATACAGGCGATTAGTATTAATGTAATTCTGAAGCTTAAAAAGGATGAAGCAGAGGGAACTCTTTCCATAAGCGGCAGCAGTGATCCGGTTCCTTACGGTGCTTTGGAACACCCTGAGTACAGTGCAGATGTAACACATACACAGGACATAGCTTATAGCTATACCTATGAATGGTATTATACCTTAGGAGATATTACCTATAATAAAGATATGTCCGGTGTTTATGATGTAGTTAAAACTATTGATAGTGAAGGTAACATTACTACTACAAATACTGACATTGTATGGAATGAGCAAACCTTTACCTTCCCAAGAGGTAAGAGGGCTCAGACCTATAAAGTATACTGTAATGTTATTGCCACAAGAAAAGATAACGGATTGACCAAAGAGCTTCTGGCTGAAAAAGATTTTGTAATTACCAAGGCATCACAAGGAGATTCAAGTTATCTG
>JAILBM010000037.1 GCA_024680925.1 Butyrivibrio sp. | reverse complement strand
TCCTTGGCCCTGTGCATGTTGGATTTGCTCATGATAAAGAGTACAAGCTGAATTGGCAGGCTCACTAACAGATAAATTACTAAATATAAGACTACAATAATTAAACGAAGCATAATCTCTCCATTGTTTAGAATAAAATTTTTAGGTACAATCTGATATAGTATACGAAGTAATTTCGTATAATACAATTATAATCTACAAAAAGGAGTTTAGAAAGTGGATCTGATAAGAAATGGATACATGATAGACCCGGCAAGTGGAATAGAGGGCAAAAGAGATATACTTATAGAAGAAGGTAAAATAAAGTGTATTACCGAACATTACGAAGGTGAAGCTGCAAATATTATAGATGCCGAAGGATTGGTTGTGGCACCTGGACTTGTAGATGGTCATGTACATTTCAGGGATCCCGGCTTTACATATAAAGAGGATATTTATACCGGAGCTGCTGCATCTGCAAGAGGCGGTTTTACATCGGTTATAATGATGGGAAATACAGAGCCTCATATGGATAATCCGGATACACTTAAGTATGTCCTTGATAAAGGTAAAAGTACAGGTATAAAGGTTTATGCCTGTGCCAATGTTACTAAAGACATGCAGGGCAAAGAGCTTGTTAACATGCAGGAAATGATCGATGCAGGGGCAGTTTTGTTTACTGATGACGGAAAACCTGTCATGAGTGAGGAAATAATGAGAAAAGCCTGTGAAAATGCTGCAAAGGTTAGAAAAATCATAAGTCTACATGAAGAGGACCCGAAGCTTATAACAGATAATGGTATAAATGCCGGACCTGTTGCTGAAAAAATGGGAATTACAGGCTCTCCAAGACAGGCTGAAATATCCATGGTAGAAAGAGATATAAAGATAGCCATGGAAACAGGTGCTGAAATTACAATACAGCATATCAGCGCAGCAGAGTCAGTTGAACTTATAAGGCAGGCCAGAAAAACCTATAAAGGAATCCATGCTGAAGCCACACCTCATCATTTTACCCTTACTCAGGAAGCGGTACTTAAATATGGTGCTATGGCCAAAATGAATCCGCCTCTTAGGGAGGAAAGTGACAGGCAGGCAATTATTCAGGGTCTTAAAGACGGAACTATCGAAACTATTGCAACTGATCATGCTCCTCATGCTTCTTATGAAAAGGAAAAAGGCTTAAGAGAGGCTCCAAGTGGCATAATCGGTATAGAAACTTCCCTGGGACTTGGAGTAAGAGAGCTGGTTGAACCGGGGTACTTGACCTTAAAAGAATTATTGGAAAGAATGACTGTAGGTCCTGCAAGACTTTACGGTCTTTTGGCAGGAGAACTTAAGGAAGGCGCAGATGCTGATATTGTTATATTTAATCCCAAGGAAAGGGCAAAATATACATCAAGCTTATCCAAGTCATCAAATACACCTTTTTTAGGACAAGAAATTCCTGCGGTAATATATTATACTATTTGCAAAGGTAAAATTATTTACAGTAAGTATTAATTACGTAAAGTAATGGAGAGATTTATGGCAAAAAAGAAAAAAATTGAAGCACTTGTTATTTCACAAAAAATGCTGGCAGACGGAATACTCGATATGTGGATAGCAACACCTCTGGCTGAAAGTGCAAAGCCGGGACAGTTTATCGGAATATATCCTATGGATATGACAAAGCTTTTACCACGACCTATCAGTATATGTGAAGTAAGCGATGAAAAAGATGCTTTGAGACTGGTATACAGAATAAGTGGTAAGGGAACAGCAGAGTTTGCCCTTTATAAGCAGGGACAACATGTTAAGATAATAGGAATACTTGGTGATAATGGATTTCCTGTGGAAGCTTCTCAAGGAAAAAAAGTCCTTGTGATGGGAGGCGGTATAGGCGTTCCTCCGCTTTTAGAGCTGTCAAAACAGTTAAACGTAAGTGGTAAGCCTGAATCTATTGATATTGTTATGGGTTATAGGAATAATGAGACTTTCCTTAAAGAGGACTTTGAGCAATACGGTAACCTTCACATTGCTACAGAGGATGGCAGTATCGGAACTAAGGGAAATGTTATTGATGCAGTTAAGGAAAATAATATAAAGGCTGATGTAATATATGCCTGCGGTCCTATGCCAATGCTTAGAGCAATCAAGAAATATGCTTCTGAAAATAACATTAAAGCATATATATCACTTGAAGAGAGAATGGCCTGCGGAGTGGGAGCGTGCCTTGGATGTGTTTGCACTACTACACATAAAGACGAACATTCTCATGTGAATAATGCAAGGATATGTACAGACGGTCCGGTATTTGATGCTGAAAGTGTAGATATCTGATCTGTATCTTATAATGGTAAATATGATTTTTAGTGTTATATTCAAGGATCGCTATAAGATTATTGGTAGTAGCACTTCTTTATGTATGGAGGAAATTTTTTGGTGAATACATCAGTAGAAATAGCAGGGGTTTCATTTAAAAATCCTGTAATGACAGCATCAGGAACCTTTGGTTCGGGAATGGAATACTCTGAATTTGTAGATTTAAACAGACTTGGTGCGGTAGTAACTAAGGGCGTAGCCAATGTTCCATGGCCCGGTAATCCTACACCAAGAGTAACAGAAACTTATGGCGGTATGCTTAATGCCATAGGACTTCAAAATCCGGGAATCGACGTTATGATCGAGAGGGATTTACCTTTTTTAAAACAGTTTGATACTAAGGTAATCGTTAATGTATGTGGAAAATCTGTTGAAGATTATCTTGAAGTTGTGGATAAGCTGTCAGATCAGCCTGTAGATATGCTTGAAATAAATGTATCATGCCCAAATGTTAAGGAAGGTGCTATAGCCTTTGGCCAAAATGCCGATGCACTTTTTAATATTACCAGCGAAATTAAAAAGCATGCAAAACAGCCTGTTATAATGAAACTCAGTCCAAATGTTACCAGCATAGCAGAGATGGCTAAAGCGGCTGAAGCAGCAGGATCAGATGCCATTTCACTTATAAATACCATAACAGGAATGCAGATAGATGTTTACAGAAGAAAATTTGTCCTTGCCAATAAGACCGGTGGACTATCAGGTCCTGCCATAAAGCCTGTGGCAGTTCGTATGGTTTATGAAGCAGCTCATGCTGTAAAAATACCTATTATCGGAATGGGTGGAATAGCTAATGCAGATGATGCCCTTGAATTTATAATGGCAGGTGCAACTGCAGTAGCTGTAGGAGCAATGAATTTCCATGATCCTTATGCAACTGTAAAGGTTGTGGAGGGTATTGAGAAATACATGGCAGAAACAAATGTTGAAAATATATCGGATTTAAGACTTATAGTGGACAGACAGTAATGAAGCTATTGGTTTTGAGGTGCTTTGAGGAAATTATTTATTGAGGGTTAATATGATTAAAAAGAAGGCATATGCAAAAATAAACCTTGCGCTTGATGTACTTGGAAAGCGTGAGGATGGTTATCATCTGGTGAAGATGATAATGCAGATGGTTGATTTATATGATGAGCTGAGCTTTGAAAAAAGAGATGACGGAGAAATCCTTTTTAAATCAGCATCAGAAAAAATACCAAATGATGAAAACAATCTTGTTTATAAAGCTGCAAAGCTTTTAAAGGATAGATACAAGGTAACTTCCGGTTCCGAGATTACGCTTGTTAAGAATATTCCTGTGGCTGCAGGTATGGCAGGAGGAAGCACAGATGCGGCAGCAGCTTTTATAGCTTTAAACGAATTATGGGATTTAAAGCTTTCAAAGGAAGAGCTTTGCAAGGATGCTGTAAGTCTTGGAGCGGATATACCGTATTGTATTATTGGCGGTACGGCATTATCTGAAGGAATCGGTGAAGAACTTACTGCTTTACCGGATATGCCAAAGTGCTATATTTTGATTGCCAAGCCTTCAATTGATGTATCCACAGGTTGGGTATATAAGACTTTGGATAGCAGAGAAGTAATAAGTCATCCTGATGTGGATAGCATGGTAAAAGCTATAAAGGATGGAAGTCTTATAGGAATTACATCAAATATGGGCAATGTTCTTCAGACAGTAACTGTTCCGGAATATCCTGTAATTGAAGAGATAAAGGATATAATGAACTGTAATGGAGCAATGGAAGCCATGATGAGCGGAAGCGGTCCTACAGTATTTGGAATCTTTGATAGTGCAAATACAATGGAAAAAGCTTATGAAGCAGTCAGAAACAGCGGACTTGCCCCGGAACTTTATAAGTCATGTCCTATAAATCCTTCAAGAGTTTGATCAAAGACCTGAATGGAGAAACAATAATTTGAAGAAAGAAATAGAAATAAAATTAAGCAGCAGACATGACAGACCCGGAGAAGAACCGGAGTTATCTGAAATAAAAGCTTATGGAGAGTATGAGTTTAATTCCGGAGTACATGAAATTTTCTATATAGAAAAGCAGCAGGTACAGGATGAAAACGGAAAGGTTCATGAGCTTACTTCTCAGAATACCGTAAAGATCTTTGATGATAGAATTGAGATTACCAGACTTGGGGAAGCTACTTCCCATATGATTTTCTCTGAAGGAAGTACTAAGGAAATGAATTACAATACTCCTTACGGACTTTTGAAGATGGAAATCTTTACCAATAGGCTTGTGAATAGAATTGATGAAAATACAATAAAAATAGAAGTCGATTATAGTCTGAACATGGAAGGACAAAAGGTATCCAGTTCTAAAATTGTTTATGATATGAGATTTTGATTAAAAATTAAAACACCCGAAAGTGCTGCTTTCGGGTGAATTTTTTTCATTATTTAACTGGTTTTGCACCGGCTTTTTCCTGAAGCTTGGAAATGAAGTTTGAAAACTTACTCTTTTTCTTTTCAGGAACAATTGCCTTACCGCGAAGTGCTTTAACCTCTGTTACATAAATTCCGCTTATGGAAGCTTTAACTTCCTTTTTTACAGGAACCTGATCAAAAATATTGTCTGCACAAATAAGACTCATAACCTGATTACCGATTCTTACCTTCAGAATCGGAAGCTTGGATCTGCGAAGAAGCTTTGGTGTCTGCTCAATTACTGCCTGAGGAAGACCTGCATCCTTCATCTTCATTTTTTTCTTATCAATGATAAGCATTGTGACTGACTGTTTAGCTGCTTCAATCTGTGCCTGCTGTTCGTCCTGCTTTTTCTGAGCTCTCTTACCTAAGAAGTATAAAAGTCCAATAATTGCCGCAATTACAACTACGACAACAATAAGCGTAATTATTGCTGAAGTACTCAATTTTATAACCCTCCATGTTCTATTTCATGTGATGTATTGTAGCATTGTTTAAAAATCTAATCAAGATAATGTTAAGGGTTGCTGCGTACCTTATTTACTTTATTTATATAATAAAGACTTTAAACTAATTTAAAGGTATGGTAGTATTAAAATGCTGTTTTTGAATAAAAAAACAGGGTATATAGTAAGGAGAAAGAATATTATGAAAAAGAAATTAGCAATGCTAATGGCTGTAACATTGAGTGTAGCTTCAATTACAGCATGTTCAAATGGTACTAGTGATAATAATGATACATCAGCAGATAATTCATCAGCTTCAGTAGAAACTTCAGGTAGTGAAAGCTCAGATGCAGCAGTGGCAGAGAGTTCAGAAGAGGTTGTTGAGTTTGGAGATGAGGCTTATTTAAAGTCTTACACAGCAGCTGATTATGTGACACTTGGTGAGTATAAGGGTGTATCCGTTGAGGCTGAGGAGCCAAATGTAACAGAGGAAGAGCTTCAGTCATATATCGAATATGTGCTTTCACAGGAACTTTCAGAGGTTACAGACAGAGCCGTTCAGTCAGGTGATACTGTTGATATTGATTATGTTGGTAAATATGCTGACAGCGGAGAAGAGTTTGACGGTGGTTCAGCTCAGGGTTACCAGCTTGAAATCGGTTCAGGTACATTTATTGATGGATTTGAAGACGGACTTATCGGAGCTGAGACAGGTGAAGTAAGAGACCTTAATCTTACATTCCCTGAAACATACAGTGCTACAGATCTTGCAGGAAAAGAAGTAGTATTTACAGTAACAGTCAATAAGATTCTTGCTCCTGTTGAAGAGCTTACAGATGATTATTGTGCTAACCTTGGTATTGAAGGTGTTACAGATATTGAGACCTTTAAGAGCTACTTATCAGATCTTATGCTTACACAGGAACAGTCAACCTATGATGATACAGTTCAGAATGGTGTTCTTGAAGCTGTATTCAATGATTGTGTATTTGAAAATCCACCACAGGAAATGGTTGACAGATACGTATATCTTTATAACCGTCAGCTTAGCACAATGGCTTCTTATTACACAGCCATGTACGGAACAACCTATACTGCAGATTCAGTTATTGAACAGATAATGTCATCTGAAGGATATACAGGAACTAAAGAAGAATATTTAAATGAGATTGCTGTTAAGACAGTTAAAGAGCTTATCATGACACAGGCTATTGCCGATCTTGAAAATATTACAGTAAGTGATGATGAGGTTCTTGAGGCAGTAACAGAGTCTATGGCAAGTGCAGCATCTTCATATGAAGACGTAGATGATTATATTTCTAAGAACTCAATCGACCTTGAAGCATATAAGGAGAGTATGATGCATGATAAGGTTGTTGAATTATTGGCAGAAAATGCAAATGTAACAGCAGCAGAAAGTGAGGAATAAAATGGAACTTACAGACATTAAGGACTTGTTTCAAAGCCCGGAAAAATATACTGACCAGAAGGTTACAGTAGGCGGATGGATTAGAAATATCAGAGATTCTAAGACAATAGGATTCATTGTGCTTAATGACGGTACGTTTTTTACACCTCTTCAGGTCGTATATACAGATTCTCTTTCAAATTTTGCTGAGATCAGCAAACTTAACGTAGGTGCGGCTATTATAGCAACAGGTACAATTGTTGCCACTCCAAATGCAAAACAGCCTTTTGAAATGCAGGCTGATACAGTTGAAATTGAAGGTGTTTCATCACCTGATTATCCACTTCAGGCCAAGAGACATACTTTGGAGTATTTAAGAACAATACCTCATCTTCGTGCCAGAACAAACACGTTTGAGGCAGTATTCAGAGTCAGATCCGTTGCAGCTTATGCTATTCATACTTTCTTCCAGGAGAGAGGCTTTACTTATGTACATACACCACTTATCACAGGCAGTGACTGTGAAGGTGCCGGTGAGATGTTCCAGGTAACAACCATGGATCTTAACAATGTTCCAAAGACAGAAGACGGTCAGGTGGATTATACAAAGGATTTCTTCGGAAAGCCTGTAAATCTTACAGTTAGTGGACAGCTTAATGTTGAGACTTATGCTTTTGCATTTAAGAATGTTTATACCTTTGGACCTACATTCAGAGCAGAAAACTCAAACACAACCCGCCATGCAGCTGAGTTCTGGATGATTGAGCCTGAGCTTTGTTTTGCAGATCTTAAGGATGATTGTGACGTAGCTGAAGCAATGCTTAAGTTTGTTATTAACTATGTTCTTGAGCATTGTCCTGCAGAGATGGAATTCTTTAACCAGTTTATTGATAAAGGTCTTATCGAAAGACTTCACAATGTGGCTGATAATGAATTTGGCAGAATTACATATACTGAAGCTGTTAAGCTTCTTGAAGAACACAATGATGAATTTGATTTCAAGGTATCATGGGGCTGTGATCTTCAGACAGAGCATGAGCGTTATCTTACAGAAAAGATTTTCAAGAAACCTGTATTTGTAACTGATTATCCAAAGGAAATAAAAGCTTTCTATATGAAGCTTAATCCTGATGGAAAGACAGTTGCAGCAGCAGATTGTCTTGTACCGGGAATCGGAGAGATTATCGGTGGAAGTCAGAGAGAGGATATTCTTGAAGTTCTTGAAAACCGTATGGATGAGCTTGGTCTTAAGAAAGATGATTATCAGTTCTATCTTGATCTTAGAAGATACGGTTCAGTAAGACATGCAGGATTTGGTCTTGGATTTGAGAGATGCGTAATGTATCTTACAGGCATGGGAAATATCAGAGACGTTGAGTCATTCCCAAGAACTGTCGGCAACTGCGATTTATAATCAAGTTCCGGATGTTTTTGTGATATAACATGTTTTATAAACCTACGATTGTAAAAAGAAAGCGAATTTGTTTTTTAAGGACTGCTTTGTGGTATAATTAAATTACAAAAATTTTGTTGGACTTTTGATCAAGTCGTGGGGAGACAGTATATGAAGAAAATTTATTACTCAATATTAAGTATCATCATGACGTTGATTATAATGACAGTGGCAGTCCCATCATGGGCTGCCACTTCTTCTGATTTAGAGAAAAAACAGGAAGAGCTGGAAAAAGAAAAAGAAAAGCTTGAAAGTGAGAAAAGCGAGCTTCAGAGTGAGAAAAACAGCAGTCAGAATGCTTTGAAGGAAGCTAACAGTAATATTAGTGAGATTTCAGAATCACAAAATGAAGTTGCTGCTGAAATAGATGAGGCAGAAGCGGTAATTACAGATCTTTTAACCAGTATAAATCTTATTGAGGCAGATATTTCCAATAAGAAAGAGGAAATAGAAAAGACTCAGGAAGAATATGATATCGCTAAGGAAAATGAGGAGACTTTGTACGGAGAAATGTGTGAGCGTATAAAGTTTATGTATGAAAAAGGCGAATTGTCATATGCCATGATACTTATGCAGGCACAAAGCATAAATGATGTTCTTAATAAAGCAACGTATGTGGAAAAGCTTTATGAATATGACAGAGAACAGTTATATGAATATGTTTCCGCAAAAAATGAGGCAGAAGCCTATGGAGAGCAGCTTGAAGAGGAAAAATCCGAGCTTGAGACTTCTCAGTATGAGCTTGAAGAAGAACAGGCATATATGGAGGAAGTGCTTGCCGGATATGAGGCGCAGTATGATAATTTCTCTGTTCAGCTTACAAAGGCTAAGCAGGACGCAGCTGTATATACAGCCCAGCTCCAGAAACAAACAGCCGAACTTAAAAAGTTACAGGCAAGTATAGATGCCAAGCAAAAGGAAGTTGATGAAGCTGCCAAGGCCGTAAGCGATGCAAAGGCAGCGGAAGCAGCATCGGCAGCAGCTGCCAAAGAAGCAAGTGAAAATAAAAACAAAGAATCAACATCTTCTTCAAATAACGATACAGATACATCAGATAACAATAACAGTTCTTCTTCAGCAGCAAAAACTATTTCTGCACCGGGTTCTGCAACGGGCAGTAATATAGCCAGCTATGCCTGCCAGTTTGTAGGAAATCCTTATGTGGCCGGAGGTACCAGCCTTACTAACGGATGTGACTGTTCAGGATTTGTTATGTCTGTGTATAAAGCTTTTGGGATATCTGTACCACGAACTTCCTATGCACAGGCTGCTTACGGAAAAGAAGTATCTTATGCTAATGCGCAGCCCGGAGATGTGATATACTATGGTGGACATGTGGGAATATATATAGGAAACGGTCAGATAGTACATGCAAGTACTGCCAAAACCGGTATCAAATATTCCAGCGCTACGTACAGAACAATTATTACAGTAAGAAGATTTATATAATAGGTTGAGGGGTATATGGGGATGCACATAAATATGTCTTTAGACATATTTGCAATGTAGTAAAACTTTTTTTACTATGAGTATTTAGTAAGGAGGATGTGTGCATATTATGGAATGGAACAGGTTATTATGTTCTGACCGTATAAGATTATACTCCAAATCCGTTTCATCACGAGATTTAAGGTCAGAGTTTGAAAAAGACTATCATAGAATAATCAGTAGTGCGTCATTTAGACGACTTCAGGACAAAACTCAGGTATATCCATTGGATGAGTCAGATTTTGTAAGAACAAGACTTACTCATTCACTGGAAGTATCTTCTTTTTGTAAATCCCTTGGACAGACAATTTCAAGAAGAATTATAAATGAATTAAAGGATGAATCTTTTTTGCCTCAATATCAGCAGGACATATGTGACATTCTCCAATGTTCAGGACTTATTCACGATATTGGAAATCCACCCTATGGTCATTTTGGCGAGGATGTAATCCGTAAATGGTTTAAAGAAAATATTGATAAGTTAATGTATCCCAAAGAGCTGCTTGAAAATGGCGGTGAAGGATATGTGCCTGTAAGTTCTCTTCTTAACGATCAGATGAAAGCAGACTTTTTTAACTTTGAAGGTAATACCCAGGCTCTTCGAGTTGTAACCAAGCTTCACTATCTTGTGGATGCTCATGGGATGAATCTGACAAAGGCATTGTTGTCTACAATTATTAAATATCCTGTTTCATCCCTTGAAATTGATAAGAACAGTGATGATATAAGGGTTCATAAAATGGGATATTATTATGCAGACAGAGAAGTTTTTGATGATATAGAGACATCTCTTGGTCTTAACGGCAACAGAAGTCCTCTTACTCTGATTCTTGAAGCGGCAGATGATACTGCTTATCTCACTGCAGATATCGAGGATGCTTTTAAAAAAGGTCTTATTACCTACGATCAGCTTTTATACGAGCTTGAAACTCATAGATATACATCAGCTGATGAGGATAATGAATATAATAAACTTATTGAACAGCTTAAATATCTGTATGAAAAGGGCCATTGCTACGGAGCCGGAAGTGCAGATAGCTATGCTATACAGAACTGGATAATCAGTGTTCAGGGTAAGCTTATATATGATGCTACAGACAGTTTTATAAAAAATTATGATGATATAATGTCAGGAAATTATAGAAAAGAGCTTTTGGATGGTACTGAAGGCAAGCATATCACTGACCTTTTGGGGGATATAGCATATAGATATGCCTTTTTATCCAAGCCTAAAATGAGCATGGAATCTTTGGCGGATGATATGATGTCTGAGATTTTAGATGCATTTATTCCCGCAGTGTTGTATTATGATACGGGTAGAAAATTGGATGAGAAATCAGAAATTCTGATTGGTAAAATATCCGATAACTATAAGGCTATCTATCATATATATTCTAAAAATAAGAGCGAAGCTGAAAAGCTTTATCTAAGGCTGATGCTTGTAACAGATTATGTATGTGGTATGACAGATAGTTATACCAAGAGATTATGTCAGGAACTGAAGGAAATGAAGAAATAACTTGATTTTCTTTGTGAATAAATAATTAGGAGGAAGCATGGCAAGAGAAACAGTCGTAGTTATAGACTTTGGCGGTCAGTACAACCAGCTGGTTGCGCGTAGAGTGCGTGAATGCAATGTTTATTGTGAAATATATTCATACCGTACTCCACTTGATAAGATACTGGCTATGAACCCAAAGGGTATTATTTTAACAGGCGGACCAAGCAGCGTATATGAAGAAGGAGCTGCTACCTGCAAAAAAGAGCTTTTTGAGACAGGAATTCCTGTACTTGGATTATGTTACGGAGCCCAGCTTATGAGCCACGTCCTTGGAGGCGAGGTAAAGAGAGCAGAGCACAGAGAGTATGGTAAGACAGAAACATTTTTTGATACGACATCTCCTCTGTTTACAGATCTTCCTGATAAAAATATTGTTTGGATGAGCCATTTTGACTATATAAGTAAGCTCGCACCAGGATTTACTTCTGTTGCCCATACAGATAGCACACCTGTTGCAGCAGCACAAAATGTAGACAAAAAGCTCTATGCAATACAGTTCCACCCGGAGGTACTTCATACAGAAAATGGAACAAAGATGCTTTATAACTTTGTTCGTAATATCTGTGGATGTGCCGGTGACTGGAAAATGGACAGCTTTGTTGAATCAGCTATTGCTGATATTAGGGCAAAGGTTGGAAATGGTAAGGTTTTATGTGCCCTTTCCGGCGGTGTTGATTCATCAGTTGCAGCAGTTTTATTATCAAAGGCTGTTGGAAAACAGCTTACCTGCGTATTTGTAGATCACGGTCTTCTCCGTAAAAATGAAGGTGATGAAGTTGAAGCTGTATTTGGACCAAACGGACCTTATGAGCTTAACTTTGTGCGTGTAAATGCTCAGGAGAGATATTACAAGAAACTTGAAGGTGTTGAAGAGCCTGAGAGAAAACGTAAGATCATTGGTGAAGAGTTTATTCGTGTATTTGAGGAAGAGGCTAAAAAGATTGGTGCTGTAGACTATCTTGTTCAGGGAACAATTTATCCTGACGTAGTTGAAAGCGGTCTTGGCGGTGAGTCAGCAGTTATCAAGTCTCACCATAATGTAGGTGGACTTCCTGAACACGTTGATTTTAAAGAGATTATTGAGCCACTTCGCGACCTCTTTAAAGATGAAGTTAGAAAAGCAGGTCTTGAGCTCGGTATTCCGGAATACCTTGTATACCGTCAGCCATTCCCGGGTCCTGGACTTGGAATCAGAATCATTGGCGAAGTTAATGCTGATAAGGTTCGCATTGTTCAGGATGCTGATGCAATTTACCGCGAGGAAGTTGGAAAAGCAATTGACGAATATAAGGCAGCAAACGGCGGCCAGGAGCCAAAGTGGATGCCTAACCAGTATTTTGCTGCACTTACCAACATGAGAAGTGTTGGTGTTATGGGTGATGAACGTACCTATGACTATGCAATAGCCCTTCGTGCAGTTAATACTATCGACTTTATGACAGCAGAATCTGCCAATATTCCTTGGGAAGTTCTCCAGACTGTTATGAGCCGTATCATAAACGAAGTAAGAGGAGTAAACAGAGTATTCTACGATCTTACTTCTAAGCCACCGGGAACTATTGAGCTTGAATAATTTCAAAGAGGCTGAAACCATTGGATTTCCAAGGGTTTCAGCCTCTTTTTTCGTTTGGTGACAACCAAATGACAACCGTTCTATATATGGAATTATTCTAGAGAATAATTTCAGAATTTACATCAGTTATATCTATTGCCTATTCTGGCAGATTTTCTCTCAAAATGACAACCGGATTATCCGGAGATAATTTCATAT
>JAILBM010000032.1 GCA_024680925.1 Butyrivibrio sp. | reverse complement strand
TAGGATAAAAACAGAGGAAGAATAGACAATTATCCTACAGATTTCAACATCAAAGGAAGAGAGGCAGCTTTTATGTAGGATAAAAGCAGAGAAAGAATAGAAAATTATCCTACAGATTTCAACATCAAAGGAAGAGAGGAGGCTTTTATGTAGGATAAAAGTAGAGAGAAAATAGAGAATTATCCTACAATCCCTAGTACCAAAGGACATGAAGAAGGCTTTACGTAGGATAAAAGCAAAGGGAAAGTAAAAAATTATCCTATAGAACCAAGTATCAGAGAATAAAAAGTATTATTTTATAGGATAAAAATAAGAAATAATAGAGAAATTATCCTAACTAACAAATATCAGGGATTGCCTATACATTTAAATAATAAAAATAATTGAGAGGAATATTAAAAAGAAATGATAACAATGGAAAATCTAATAGATGAGATGAAAATAAGAAAAATGAATCTTACAAAAGTAGTAAATATTTGTCAGAAGAAAAATTCTACTATTCCTGAAGGAAAACTCAGGATATCCAGAGATGGTACCAGATTCAGGTATTACGAAATTAGGAATTCCAAGGATACCAGGGGTAAATATATTAAAAATGATGATTTAAAAGTAGCAATTGATCTGGCAGAAAAGGACTATATAGAAAAACTGCGTAGACAAGTTGAAAAAGAAATAATTGCCATAGAGCGAGCAATAAATATCTTGGAAAGAAGCATGAAGGATACCGTTGACGGAAAAAACTCTGCTGAGGATATTTATTCGGAGCTTAATGAAGGAAGAAAAATTCTTATTAGTCCATTATTGGTAAATGATGATGAATATGAAAAAAAGTGGGAGAAAATGCAATATAAAAAAAGTGAATATAAGCTTGAAGAGAAGATATACCAAACTAAAAAGGGGGACCTTGTCAGGTCAAAATCTGAAGTTATGATAGCAGATATGTACTATGAATTAGGAATTCCGTATAGATATGAGGCAGAACTGATATTAAATAACGGAAAAAAGGTTTATCCGGATTTCACAATACTTGATAAATCAAAACGAAAAGAAATATTTCATGAGCATATGGGATTATTAGACAATGATGACTATAGATTACATAATTTGAAGAAAATAGAAGAATATAGAAAAAATGACATATTTATGGGTAATAATCTTATCATTACCTTCGAGGTTGAGGGGTGCCCTTTAAATATACGGGATATTGAAAAAAGTATGCGTAAGCTGTTTAATAATTATTAAATATATAGATTAACAATATTATAGTTCATCACTATATCACAGGAGAACTACAATGATCAGACAGATAGTAAGAGATCCCTTTTTTCTGCAACAAAAATCAGAACCGGCAACAGAAGCAGATAAGCAGGTAATTACTGATTTAATGGATACATTAAAAGCAAACAGTGACAGATGTGTTGGGATGGCTGCAAATATGATTGGTGTAAAAAAGCAGATCATAGTTGTGGCAGCAGGACCCTTTATTTTTCCTATGGTAAACCCTGTAATTACAAAAAAATCCGGCAGGTATGAAACAGAAGAAAGCTGTTTATCACTTGAAGGTTCAAGACCATGCACCAGGTATCGTGAAATAGAGGTTGATTATCTGGATCAGAACTTTCAGCCTCAGCATGGAAAGTACAGTGATTTTACGGCTCAGATAATTCAGCACGAAATCCAGCATTTCAGTGGAGATTTAATTTAATAACCGGAGACAGTCACATGATTAATTACAGAGAAATTACACCTGCAGATAATGTAGTCATGGCACAAATTATAAGAGATAATCTTAAAAAATATCATTTAGATATTCCGGGAACCGCATATTTTGATGAACATTTAGATCATTTAAGCGATTATTACGGAGTAGATGAACGAAAGTATTTTGTTATAGAAGATGATCACGGAAAGATTATCGGCGGCGTTGGATTTGCCAAATTTGATTTATTGGAAAAAACGGCTGAGCTTCAGAAACTCTATCTTGCGGATTCTGCTAAAGGTTCCGGGCTTGGCTATGAGCTTATGACTCTGGTGGAAGAGAAAATGAAGGAAGCAGGGTTTAAATATTCCTATCTTGAAACTCATGATAATTTAAAGATTGCAATCCACATCTATGAAAAATGCGGATATATTCAGATTGATAAGCCGGACAATGTGGTACACAGTGCAATGAACAGATTCTTTAAGAAATCATTATAAGATTAATTTCTCCCCCAAAATAAATTAAGTAAAAATGTAAATGGATGTTAGCAAATGCTAACCAAAAGTAGTATTATATTAGTGCAGGTAATATTCATGGATTTTTGTCATTTTATGTCAAAAATCCTGAAAACAAGCCATTTAAAAGGAAGTACTACTTATGTATATCAATGAATACGGGTGTTCTGATAATCCCAGAATTATATTGTTGGCACCAATGATGGTATCCGGTTCTGATATTTATGAGTTAATGAGCCCATACCTCATAGGCGAATATTGTATCATTGCTCCCGATCAGGGTGCACATGGAAAAGCCGGTAAATATCTCAGTGCAGAGGCAGAATACAGTCAGCTCAAGGATTACCTTATAGAAAAGAACTATAAAGATATCAAATTATGCTTCGGAGCATCGCTTGGAGTTGCATTGGGATGGAGATTATTCAACGATGATGAATTCAAAGTGGATTATGCCTGGTTTGATGGAGTAGCTTTGAAAAAAAGTTCTCCAATCGCTGAAATATTTATGAAGAAACTTTTCAGAGCTAAAAAGAAAAAGCTTAAAAGCAGTGGAGCAGATGTATCTGAAAGTCTTATAAAAATGTATGGATATGATTTTGCAAAGATGATGACTAAAAATTTTGAGAGAATAGATACTCAGGATATAGATGCAATCTGTCATGCATGTTGTCATTATGATTTGAAAGTTATGTCCCTGGAGAAACAGTCTAAACTTCATTTAGAGTACGGTGAAAATGATATGGATCTGAGCTTGTCTAAGAAAGCTTTTTCTAAATATATTCCGGAAGTAAATGTTGTAATCAGAAAAGGATATTCCCATTGTGGATATATGGCCGCACACCCTAAAGAGTACGTGGAAGAAATTGAGAAATTTTTCAATAGTTAAAGAGGTGGATACATGAAAGCAGATTATAAAAACCGGAGGATAGAAAATGCTTAAGAATTATGCAAAAAACACACAAAAACTTCCTTTATACGGAGTTGGACCATACATGATCCTGGGGATTGCAATAGTAGATATTATAGGAATAATAATATTTGGTTATGTATTTAAGATTGGAATACTGAATACACCCTGGATATTATTATTTAGAGTAATTGGCATAGCATTGATTATTTTAGGAATTACAATCTGGTATATCGGAGCTTTGCGTTCTGATATGGATGATTCGATTATAGAAAACAGACTTCAGACGAAAGGGATATATTCCTTAGTAAGAAACCCTATGTACAGCGGCTGGTGGATTACATTTACCGGAATATTGCTGATGTGGCATAACACATGGATGCTGATACTTCCTGTTATTGACTGGCTGATAATGACAGTGGTACTGATAAACACAGAAGAAAAATGGCTCTATGAAGTATACGGAGATGAATACGTCAATTATTCAAAGAAAGTAAACAGACTGATTCCTTATGTTAGAAAATAATAAATAATTAAAATTCCCTCATCTCAATAGCAATTAAACTGCCCCCAAAAAGTTAGTCCTGAAAAATCTAACTAATCGGGGTCATTTCAAATTACTAAATGTAGATTGGTAATAATTGCTTTAGCATAAAAAATGAAGTAGTATAAAAAGAAGTTACATATAAATATGTGGGAAACTAATGACTTTTTGTCGCTTTGCTCCAAAAGTCATGCAAATAGGCCATTTGAAGGCGACTAACGTCGCAGGGCCTATTTGCCTCTTGAATCATATTCTTACGAAACCCGCAGTAAATGCGGATTTCTGTAATTAACGAACAAGAATATATGTATTTTTGTCGTTTTAATCAAAAATCTATTATATTTTACCGTGAGGGGGTAATATATGAAAAAACGCTTTATTAGTAGTATTATTGCGGCTTCTTTTATTATGTCTGCCTGCGCAGGCAGCACTACAACAGAGAGTTCTTCTGTAAGTTCCTCTGTTGAAAATACCGCATCTGAAAATTCTTCTACAAATGTGACATCATCAGAGGAAACAGCAGTTGCTGATTCTATACAAGCTGATGCCACTACAGAAAGCTCGGAAGAAACATCTGAGAAAGACATTTCTAACGGGTATCCCTGGATCAATTCTAATCTAAAGGAAAATGTATCTGAAGATACTGTAACAGATTCTAAAGATGACTTTTCACTATATGTCAATAAAGACTGGATATTGGCATCTGAAATACCTGATGGATATTCATCCTGGTCCCATTATGATGAAAGAAGTCTTGATGTTCAAAATGAATGCATGGAACTTTTACAGGACGATACAATTGAAGGACATAATGCAGAGCTTATTCACTGTCTCTATAATTATTATCTTGACTGGGATTCAAGAAATGCCATTGGAGTATCACCTCTTGAAGATATTTCATCTCAGATTTTAAAACTGGAAAGTATTGACCAGGTTACGGAAATGCTGTTAGCGGATGAAACTAAATATGAAGTTAATAATTTTATGAGCTTTGGGGTTTCTTCGGGAATTGATGATTCATCAGTCAATGTTATGTATGCAGGTGCCGGTAGTCTTTTACTTGAAGATTCGGCAGAATACGCAGAACGAACAGAATATGGTGATATTTTATATAATTTCTGGCATGATATTTATACTTATCTTACTGGTAGATTGGGGATGGATGAAAAAGAATCCGAGGAGATTTTTGATAAAGCTATGGAATTTGAAGGGCTGCTTTCAGAATCCATAATGACATCAGAAGAAAAATTGAGTTCGGATTATATTTCGAAGGTAAATAATCCTATGTCCTTTGACGAAGCCTGCAACCTTGTTTCCAATTATCCTTTAAAGGATTTGCTTACGACTTTTGGCTATGTATATGATGGAATTTATATTATAACGGATATGGACTTTATGTCTAAAATAGACGAGCTTTATAATGATTCCAATATTGAAGGTATAAAATCTGATATGTATGTCAGGTATATTCTTTCTAATGCCTCTGTTCTTGATAAAGAAACCAGAGAATATATTAATGATGCAAATAATAAATATTTTGGAACAACAGGTAGCTTAAGTGAGGAAGAAAGCGCATATAATATTGTATCAACATATCTTCCAACAGCGCTGCAACTTGTTTATCTGGACAAATATGCTTCGGAAGAAGCCAGGCAAAAGGTTAGTGATCTTTGCGTGGAAGTAATTGATACATATAAAGAAATGCTTAATGAAAATGAGTGGATGTCCGATGAAACTAAGAAATATGCTATTGAAAAGCTTGATACTATGGTAATCCATGTGGCATATCCGGATAATTTCAGAGATTTATCAGATATTGATATTAGTAATATGACTTACATTGAAGCACTTAATGAGATTACCATGAACGATATTGAATATAACAGAAGTAAGCTCGGAACCAAAACCAGTGATAAATACTGGGGCGATGATATAAATATTCTAGAATGTAATGCTTATTATGATCCCTTTGCCAATACCATTAATATGGTTATAGGTATGATGGGTGAGCCGTTTTATTCTGATAATATGTCCATAGAAGAGCTTTACGCATCCATGGCAGCTTTCTGGATCGGTCACGAAGTGTCCCATGCCTTTGATACCAACGGAGCTCAGTTCGATGCGTACGGTAACTTTAATAACTGGTGGACAGATGAAGATTATGAGGAGTATTCAAAGAGAATTGAAAAAATGGATAATTACCTCGATACAATTATTCCATTTGGAGATTATCACGTAAACGGAAGCTCTGTAGATACTGAGATGCTTGCTGATACCTCAGGCGTTCAGTGTGCACTGAAAATGGCTTCTAAAATAGATGATTTTGACTATGAAGCATTTTTTATCAAATATGCTCAGATGAACGCATCTATAGATTTATATAGTCTGGATATAAGTATGATACAGCAGGATGAACATCCATTAAATTACCTTAGAACCAATGTGCCTGTTCAGCAGTTTGATGAGTTTTTTGAAACCTTTGGAATAACAGAAGGTGATAATATGTATCTTGCACCTGAAGACAGGCTTCTTGTTTGGTAATAGTTTAAAATCTTTGTATAAGTGAAAAAAGTTTATGGAAAGTTATGGCGCATGGCGCTTTAACAATATAAAAAAGAAGAGGGAGAAGTTATGAAAAGATTAAGTATCGTATTGGCTGCTGCAATAATGACAGTAGTAGTTTCAGGTTGTGGAAGCATTACCGCAGGTCAGGGAAGCGAATCATCAGCCCTAAAGGCCCCTGTAGTACAGGATGGAGTGATGGTAGAGGCAGAAGAATGTGTCGAGGTTCACTTCGAATGGGAACCTGTTGAAGGTGCAGAAGGGTACCAAATTCAGGAGCAAAATAAATATTATGCTGAGGAAACTTATTATGAACCCGGTGAACCTATAGAAACAACAGAGACCACCTACGTGGCAACGGCCCAGGATAGTTTCGATTTCCTGATCAAAGTAAGGGCATATAAAGGAACAGGAGATGAAAGAGTATACAGCGAATGGAGTAATGAGGCTACAGGTGCTTCATACACAGAAGTTGAATAAAATTTATTCATCTGAGCCCTTGGCCTTTTGGTCCCATACAGGAACATCAATGCCGGCTACCTTAGAGGTAAATGGCATTCCTGAAAATTCCTCGAATTGCAGCTGAGCTCTTTTTACATATTTGAAACCTATGTAGAGAAGAGGAATGTTGCAATAGGCAATAAGAATATTGGCAAAATCCGAAAGATCCCAAAGGGCGCCAAGATCCATGCCAACGATGGAAGTCAGCATTCCAAAGCAGATAACAAATATATCAAGAATTCTGATTACATTTATGAAAACTTTGCTGCGGCTTATTCTGTTTGCACAAATCTCTGAGAAGGACATAAATCCCAGGAGACATGTGAAAGCAAATAAGCCAAAGCAAAATGAAATAAGCAGTGTTACTACACTGTTAAAATCAGTTCCGGGAGTAAGCTCTTCAACGGAAGCAAGGAATTTCGGAAGCTTACCCATCTCAAACCATGCATCGGCAGAATCTGTAAGCCATGCTCTTCCCATAATAACCACAAAACCTGTAAGAGTGCAGATCACAATTGTATCAAGGAAAACTCCGATTGCCTGTACGCAGCCCTGGTCGCAGGGATGAGCGGCATCCGAAGCGGCGGCAGGCATTGTAATGGTACCCTGACCTGCTTCATTGGACATAAGACCTCGCTTTACACCCTGCATAAGTGCTACACCAAATGCACCGCCAAAAACAGCTTCAGGTTTAAAGGCTTCTGTAAAGACTGAATAGAAAAACCAGGGGATTCTGGTAAAGTTAATAAGCACAAGAACAATTACTGTAAGAACATATATTATAGCCATTACAGGAACAAGTACATCAGTTACCTTTGATATTTTTTTGGTTCCGCCAAAGGAAACTGCTATGGTGGCGATGATAATCACCACAAAGCCAATCCAGTATACAGGATGAGTTGTGGGAAGCTCTGTATTTACAACGATACCGGCAATCTGTCCGATGGCAGATACGGTGTTAAAGCCCTGAGCAGGAAAACATAAAAGGGCATAGATTATATACATAATAGAGAGTATAGATCCGACTATTGCCGAATTCTTCAGCAATCTTCTGCCATAAAAGGCCATTCCTCCGATATATTCATCATCCTTTTTTTCTTTAAATATCTGTGAAAGAGTAGATTCAACAAAAGCCGTAGCCATTCCAAAAAAGGCTGAGATCCACATCCACAAAAGTGCTCCCGGTCCACCGACAGAGACAGCTCCTGTTACACCCAGAATATTTCCCGGACCTACACGCATGGCAGTGGATAAGAAGAAAGAGGCAAGGGGAGAAATTCCTGTTTTTGCCTGAGTATTTTTAAGGACATTTATGCCATGTTTAAACATTCTGACCTGTATGAACCTAAGTCTTATGGAAAAATAGATTCCGCTGCCCATAAGGAGTATGATAGCCAGCGAAAAATTCCCCAGAACAGGGATATTACTATACCACTCAAAATTAGTGGGAAAATCCCAGAAAAGATCAGATACTATTTGAATTTTGTTGCATACGGCAGTGATAATAGCAAGCAAAGTCTCCATGGCAATATCTCTTTTCTTTTTATATTTTTTTTATAATTATATTTTAATCTTTCTATCCGGTTTTCACCATAGATTTTGAAACTTTTTTAGAATAATATTTGCCGGAAAAAGATAAGAATAAGCTAGTCCGCACAGAAAAAACAACATGAGATCAAGCAACCGAAAGTAACGTAAAAAAATATAAAATTATTCTAAAATACATCATTTAACAAATGGAATAGTATAAAATAAAATATGAGACATTTTGATGATAAGATGTTGATTTTATTGCATATAGCAGGGATTTACAATTTCTAAAAATTATCCGGTAATCCATTGGTTTTGAAATATTTTCTCTGCTGATGGATTTTCTAATATATAGGAAAAAATAATGGTAACTACTATTCGCAAAATATGTAAAGAAAAAGAGATAGATATTTCAAAAACCTGTTTCAAAAACAGTAATCCCGAAGTGGTGGATTTTATTATTGTTTCAGGTGAGAATTATACATGTAAAGAAAAAAATAAAGATAGTGTAAGTCTTTTTTATAAAAATACAGTTGAAGTAATAGACTTTCCTTATTTATCCAAAATTCTTCCCGAATTAAAAAATGTTGACTATATGATAAGGGACAGATTGCCTTATTTTACAGCCGGTCTCGATAATCTAAAGGATGCACTGGAAAACGGTAGAAAAATAGCTGTTGAAGGTGGCCCCTGTCTTTTTGGAACAGAAGAAGTTAAGGTTGAAATTGTCCATAAGGATGGCGGTATAAGATTTTTTGACTATAATACGGGAAAAACCTATCTTGAACAGGGGGGACTTTCTGATTCCGTAAGCTTTTCCGATTACATAAAAACAAATGTAAATGCCATAAAGGCTATTCATTTTCATAATAATAAAACAGGTCTTACTTCTCAAGAATACTATTTTATTAAATATCCCTTTGAAATGGCAAAGGCTTTTAACGGACCACTGGTAATACCTATTCCGGATATGTCCTATGTTAAATACCTTGATGCTGTTATCAAGGACCTTGATCCGAAAATCAGGGGAGATGCTCTTGAGGAATTTAGAAATGTAGAGTATCAGATAACAGACCTTTATCTTGAGCTTATTGATGCCATGAAAAAATTAAATCCGAATGTACACTGTGAAGTTGTTCATGCCAGAGATAAAGAACTTCTGGATAAATATTACAGGGCAAGAGAACCCTTTATTGAGAGAAGCAGAGTGATAAGGAAGCTTACGGGAATTCCTGAAAAGCTGGAATCCATAAAGGATTATGTTTCCATGCCTGCACTTCCTTATTATCTGCATGGAATCTCAGATATAGTTGAAATTGACAGTATGGATGAAACTGATTCTTATCGAAAATGCTGTTTCGCCCATAAAGGCAGCATTAATCTTTCATGCATACTTTTTCCCGAACTTCTTTCCAAAGATAAGGTTCATACAGTTTTTGAAGCCGGACGAAAAGTGAAGGAGTATGGTCAATATGAAATCAGTTGATAAGATAAAAAGCTTTTTCTTTACCAAGGGAATAACGAGAGCAGATATCATTATTACAGTTATATTGGCATTTTCTGTATTACTTATAAGGTTCCTTGGCTTTTCTGTATACTCATCCTTTAACTCAAGACTGGATATTTCCTACGGCTATATGGCCAAACAGACTGAGGATGGTAGTTTATATGTACTTGATAATGAGCATGAGCGAATTATAGGTTTTAACGAAGATAGTAATATTTTTTGCATTATAAGCAACCCCGGAGATGACAAAAGCGACTGGCTTTATATCGACGGTTTTGATGTGGACGGAGATTACATTTATATAAATGCCAGTGAATGGGATGGAATGGCCCTTTCAAGAGAGGCCGTCCTGAAATATAACCTAAAGGGAAAGCTTTTGGAAACAATTACTGACAGGGACTATTCAGAAGAAAGAACCAATAAGCACAGATTTTATGGCTTGTCTGCCAATAATGGAGATGTGCGTTTTATTGAGTGCCTTCAGGATTATATTATTTGTGATGGTTTGGAAATAGCATATCCCAATGCATTTAATGCTGTCAGTGACGCAGCCTTTTATGAAGATAATTTTTATATACTTGATAAAACAGGAATCATAACTGAGTATAATGCTGATTTATCAGGCTCAGTCATATATTCAGCAGAAAAAGAAAGCAATAAAAATATTGTCCCATATAGAATGTCTGTAAATTCCAAGGGAGAGATTTTTTTTACCGATATAAGAAACTCAGCAGTTTGTAAAGTGAACAGAGAAACAGGTACAGCAGATAATGTATATGACACAGATTCACTTACCGTTTATGAAAACAGCGAGCAAAATCTGATTCTGGTTGATGCAGAGGGAGTTCTGGTAACAGATGGCAACAGCAAAGTAAATTATTTTACACTTAACAAGACAGTGCTTCAAAGAATAGTCGATATTTTGGGAATAATTACAGGGATAATTATTATTGTACTTAGTTTAACCCTGGCAATAAGGATTATATACAACCTTGTAAAGCGCAAAAATACAGTTACAAAGGTGCTGTCATTTTGGTTTATTGTTACCATTATTACAGTAACAGCCATACTATGCGGTATGCTCCTTAAATCCTTTAGCGAAAACTACAGAAGTAAACTGGAGGAACAGCTTAGAAGTGCTGCCTATATGATAGCCAATCAGATAAGCAATTATGAAAGCGATGCTATAGAAGAAGTTGAAAAAACGGGAGAGTTTGGCAAGGAGAATTATAACAGGCTTATTTCCGTAATGGACACGTCTTTTAATATGGATATAGATTTTTACAATAATGTTTATTGTAATATTCTTAAGCTGGATAAAAAAGCCGGAGAAGGATATGCCGTTGCCTACCTTGATCAGTCCATAGGTAATTATTATCCACTTGACGAAGTGGAAACTAAGGAGCTTATAGACGTATATGAAAATAAGTCAGAGGTATGGAATCAGAATCTTGCTGATATATCCGGTTCTTACCTTGCTGTGAAGGTTCCGGTTTTAGATCAAAACGGTGAAGTAATAGCAGCAGTTGCAGTGGGGGCTGAAACCTATATTATAGATGAACTTATTACAGAACTGCAGATAAAGGTTTTGATGTCCATCATAATCATTATCCTGATCATTTGGGTAGCCATTGGAGAGGGCATAAGCTTTGTGGGTAATCTTTCCACCTACAGGCAGGATGTCAGGCAAGCGGGAAAACATCTTTTCCCGGGACATTTTATCAGACTCCTGGTATTTTTTGTATTTGCTGTTTATAACATGACAGCGACCTTCCTGCCGGTTTATATAATGAAAAGAACGGATCTTTTCCCTGAAGGAATAAGAGATTTTATGGGTGCTCTTCCTGTAACCGTAAATTTATTTATCATCGGTCTCATGTCACTTTTTTGTGCAACACTTATCAGAAAATACGGCATGAAAAAAATAGTGGCGGCATCTGTTATTTCTTCAATGGTTGGAAATTTACTGATGTTTATTTTCCCAAATTATATAACCATTATTATCGGACTTGTTCTTGACGGTATAGGAGTGGGGCTTATTACCAACTCTCTTTATGTTCTAATTACTTATATTAAGGATGAAGTCAGTCGTATATGGGGACTTAGTGCCTATAATGGTGCTTATTTGTCTGGTATAAATTTTGGAATGATGCTGGGATCTTTATTGGCAGTGCTTATAGGCCAGAGATTTGTTTTTCTGGTTGTGGGACTTGTATGGCTGGCACTTCTTATTATCAGCTTATACATGGTCAGGGAAATGAGCTATTTTATTGAGATTCAGGGTGATGACAAAAAAGAAACCGAAACCTCAACCAAAGAGTTTGTATTAAAAAAGCCGGTAATAAGTTTTATAACGCTTATTCAGAATCCGTATATTGTATTTGGAAGTTTTGCATTTTATTATATACCACTTTATTGTGACAGTAACGGATACAGTGAAACAATATGTTCTCTTCTCATAATGCTGTATTCAGAGGTGGCTGTTATATGTGGTGATGTTCTTACAAAACGAATGTCAATGGCCATGGGCGATAAGGCAATGTACACAGCAGTGTTTGGTAATGTGGTGGCACTTATGGTATTTGTTTTTTCACCAAATATGCTGGGAGTTGTAATAGCTCTGATGCTGATGGGTATAGCAGCTTCCTATGGAAAGCCGGTACAACAAAAGTTTTATCTTGGACTTAAAGTAACCGGGGATTATGGTGAGGATAAGGCCATGGGTATCTATAATTTCTCTGAAAATATCGGAGAGTCCTTGGGACCTATGGTAATGGGAAGGCTTATGGCCACAGGGCCTTCTATCCCCTGGGTGGCCGGATTTCTTGCAATTATCACGGGAATGAGTTCCTTCCATTACATCTTAAATAAAAGGGAGCTGAAAAATGAATAATAAAGAGAATTACAAAAGATCGTTAAAAAAGCGAATACTGATAGGCTCAGCCGCGTTTATAGTTCTTGTATCTCTTATTCAGGGAGTTTTTGGCGGATATACCTATTATGATGGAATGGTCAACCGTTATCAGGAATATATAGATGGTATCCTAAAATATACCATATCAGAAATAGACGTTTCAGACATGGCAGAATGTATTGAAACAGGAGTTGAATCAGCTGATTTTGCAAGAATGCAGGATGTTCTGAATAAAGCCAAGGAAGCCTATGACATTCACTATATCTATATTGTAAAGCCTTTAAGTACAGAAGCTGTTGATAATATGATGGATGTAATGGCCGGAGTTACAGAATATGAGAGAAATTTTGAACAGGACTCTCTGACACACCTTGGGAATTTCACCGGAGATGCCTATTCACCGGAAGTGGCACAAATATATTTGGATGGTCTTAAATTAAATAAAGGGCAGGTTATTTACTTTTCAGAGCAAACGGAGTTTGGATATGATTACACAGGTATTACTCCAATAATTGATGAAGATGGAACTGCCATAGCCATTCTTGCCGTTGATATTCCTATAGATGAGCTCAACATGGTTATTAAGCGCTATATAGAAATATCCCTTATACAGATTTTGATTCTGACAATTATTATAGTGACAATTATGTCAGGATGGATGAGAAAGCAGATAATAAATCCTATTCTGAAGTTAAAGGAATCCGCTATTGGTTTCGTGGAGAGCAGTCGTGGTCAAAGTGATCCAAATCTTATAGAATTTAACGATCCAGAGATTAAATCCCAGGATGAAATGCAGACCTTGTCCGAGTCTCTTGTTTCCATGGCAGGGGATATCAAGACCTATATGACTAATCTTATGACAGAAACCAGGGAAAAAGAAAGAATCGGCACAGAGCTTTCCCTTGCCACAAGTATCCAGGCAGATATGCTTCCAAATATCTTTCCGGCATTTCCCGATAGAGAAGATTTTGATGTTTATGCATCCATGACTCCCGCCAAGGAGGTTGGTGGTGATTTTTATGATTTCTTTCTTATAGATGATGATCATCTTGGGCTTGTTATGGCAGATGTTTCAGGAAAAGGTGTACCGGCAGCACTGTTTATGATGATGTCTAAAATTCTTATAAATAACTATGGTATGATGTGCTCTTCTCCTGCGGAAGCTTTAAAAAATGCCAATCATCAGATATGTAAGAGTAATTCCCATGATATGTTTGTCACAGTGTGGTTTGGAATACTTACAATATCCACAGGCCATATAGTTGCATCCAATGCAGGACATGAATATCCTATTTTAAAGACTGCCACAGGGCAATATGAAGTATTTAAAGATAAACACAAAATGCCACTGGGAACTTTGGATGGTGTTGAATATGTGGATTACGAATTTACTCTGGAAAAAGGTGGTGGATTATTTATTTATACTGATGGTGTAGCAGAGGCCACCAATAGCGACAATGAACTCTTTGGAATAGACAGAACTCTTCAGGCTCTTAATTCTAAGCCGGCAAATACATCGGAAGAGCTGCTTAAAAATCTTAGAAAGGCTGTGGATGATTTCGTTGGAGATGCACCTCAGTTTGACGATCTGACAATGCTTGCCGTTAAGTTAAAGTAAAGAACAAAAATCGGGCAAAACAGGATATGTATTGATTAGTAAAAGGTACTGTAATCATTTATTATTTTATTATTGTAAAGCAGGCGCTTATTGTGAAGGAGGTTTCATGGAAAATTTTACTTTTTATTCACCAACTTTTTTTGCCTTTGGTAAAGATACTGAAAAAGACGCGGGAAAATACGTAAAACGCTTTGGCGGTACAAAGGTAATGATCCACTATGGCGGTGGAAGCGTTGTAAAATCAGGACTTTTGGACAGAGTAAAAAAGTCATTGGAAAATGAAAAAATTGAATATGTCGAACTTGGAGGTGTTAAACCAAATCCAAGAAGTGGTCTTGTTTATGAGGGGATAGAACTGTGCAAAAAAGAAAACATAGATTTTATTCTTGCTGTGGGCGGTGGAAGTGTAATTGACTCTTCAAAGGCCATTGCGGCAGGTGCTGTTTACGATGGAGATTTTTGGGATTTCTATAGCGGAAAATGGATAGAGAATGCTCTGCCAATAGGAACTATACTTACCATAGCAGCGGCAGGAAGTGAAGGAAGCCCGGATTCCGTTATTACAAAAGAGGAAGGAATGTTTAAGAGAGGTGCAAGCGGAAATGCCATAAGACCAAAATTCAGTATTCTAAACCCTGCTCTTACCCAGACTCTTCCGGCTTATCAGACGGCAGCAGGTGTTACAGATATTCTGGCACACCTTCATGAGAGATATCTTACCAATTCCAAAGAGGTAGAGGTTACAGACCGTCTTATTGAAGGTCTTATGCTTACAATGATTCATGAGGGACCAAGAGTAATTGCAGATCCCAATAATTATGATGCAAGAGCCAATATTATGTGGGCAGGTATGATGGCTCACAACAATGCAGTGGGTGTAGGCAGAAGTCAGGACTGGAACAGTCACAATATAGAACATGAACTTTCAGCTCTCTATGACTGTACCCATGGAGCAGGACTTGCGGTAACCATGCCTGCAGTATTTAAATATGTTTACAAGCATGATGTTATGCGCTTTGCAAAACTTGCAGTAAGAGTCTGGGGATGCCAGATGGATTTTGATAATCCGGAAGCTACGGCCCTTGCAGGAATAGCTGCTCTTGAGAATTACTTAAAGAGTATTGGTATGCCGGGCAATTTCCAGGAGCTTGGAGCCAAAAAGGAAGATATTCCGACTTTGGTAAAAATGCTCTGTTATGGTGATGGCAGAACCGGAAGTATTTCAGGCTTTGTAACTCTTAATGAAGAAGATTGCACAAAGATATACAATCTTATGGTTTGATCCTTAGGCATTGCAAACAGCTATTTAAGACATAAAATAAAATGGGAGATGTTCCTTTATTTGGAGCATCTCCCTATTTTTATCTATATTATTTTTTTCTAAAGAAATCCGCAATTATCAGATATATATATCCTACAACTATAAGGAAAATCAGAAGAACAAGTATCCACCATGCACTGCCCATGAAAGGAAGTTCGTTTGTAAAACCAAAGGCACCTGCTTTGCTTCCCCAGTTAAGGAAAAAGTATGGATAATTGATACCTTCTGCAAATTCCCAGCCCTTTACATAGCCTATTCCTGCATAAATAGCATAAATAATAGGTGGAATGATCACATACAAAGTATTGAGCTTGCTTACTTTTGTAACACCGCTTATAACAAAGAAATCAATTATTGCACCAATAGGAACGATTACATGAGTCAGCACATTTTGCATGTTCCAAGCATATATACCAAGGGTAGGAGCAAGAACGAAGCAAAATACAACTCCGGTGAGGGTGATGGAAACAGTTCCCACAAATTTAATAACGTACCATATCTTGTTTACAGGCTTGTTTGTAGCCATAAAATAAAGTCCGATTGCACTTATAATGGCAATGGCTATATTTGACTGAATTGTAAAATACATAAATACGTGATTACCACCCATGAAGGAAGTTCTTCCTGCAAGATAACTTGCTATAGTTCCTATAATGGAGGACAAGATTACTATGGTTTTTAGGATATAACTGATTTTTTGCTTGGTTTTAGAAATATTATTCATAAAAAAAGGTCCTTTCAAACAGATATGCATTGCGAACAATAGAATTGTATCACATACATTTCTGCTTTCAAGACCTTTTATATTAATTTAATATTATCTTCTTTCTTTCATAGGAACAAAATCCTGATGCTCGCCGACATATTTTGTGGCAGGACGCATGATACGGCCGTCATAGAGCTTATTTTCAACATTGTGGGCAACCCAGCCTGCAACTCTTGCAATGGCAAAAAGCGGAGTATAAAGATCCGTAGGAATGCCAAGGAGCTCATAGGCAAAGCCTGAGTAAAAGTCCACGTTTGTCGGGAGATTTTTCTTCTTTCTTTCATAAGTTATTTCGTGAACAGTATCCTCGAAA
>JAILBM010000436.1 GCA_024680925.1 Butyrivibrio sp. | reverse complement strand
TTTATGATATAGGAAATTTCTCCGAAATTCCTATATCATAAAAAACGCTCCGCTATGGATGCGCACTCGCGCGATAGGAATATGTTGCATAAATGCAACCGCGCTCGGCGCGAGAATGTCGCAAGCGACATTCTTTTTTATTTTGTAGTAAAATTCTAAATATAATTCATCGCTTTAACGTGCTAAAAGTTGAAAAATAGAGCAAAAATGATATACTCATACTATATTTTTTCAACAAAATATGAAAGGAACATATATATGAGCAGAGTTTTTTTAATCGTACTTGATAGCTTTGGTGTAGGTGAAGAACCGGATGCAGCTCAGTTTGGTGATTTTGATGTTAATACACTAAGATCATGCGCTACAAGTAAATATTTGAATATCCCTAACATGACCAAAATGGGACTTTTTAATATTGATGGAGTAGGAGTTGGGACTCCTATAGACAGTCCTATTGCAGCATATGGTAAATGCCAGGAAGCTTCAATGGGCAAGGATACAACAACAGGGCACTGGGAAATAGCAGGTATTATTTCAGAAAAGCCTATGCCAACATTCCCGGATGGATTCCCTAAGGAACTTCTTGATGAGTTTAGTAAGAAGGTAGGCAGGGGAGTACTGTGCAATAAGCCATATTCTGGAACACAGGTTATAAATGACTATGGCGATGAACATATGAAGACGGGAGACCTTATTGTATATACATCTGCAGACAGCGTATTCCAGATAGCAGCCCATGAGGACCTTGTTCCTTGTGAAGAGCTTTATGATATATGCAGAACTGCAAGAGCTATGCTTCAGGGAGAATGGGGTGTAGGACGCGTTATCGCAAGACCATTTATCGGTACAAGCGGTAACTATACAAGAACTCCACACAGACACGACTTTTCTCTTGAACCACCTAAGGATACAATGCTTGATCTTCTCAAAAAGGCCGGTAAGGATGTTTTAGGTGTCGGCAAGATTCATGATATATTTGCAGCTAAGGGACTTACAGAGTTTGTATTTACAGAAGGCAATGCTGATGGAATAGATAAGACCCTTACCTGGATGGATAGAGACTTCGATGGACTTTGCTTTGTAAACCTTGTAGACTTTGATATGCTCTATGGCCACAGAAGAGATATTGATGGATATGCCAAGGCTCTTACATACTTTGATGAAAAGCTTCCTGAGATGATGGGTAAACTTCATGATGATGATATTCTCATGATTACAGCTGATCACGGCTGTGACCCTGCATATCAGAAAACCACAGACCATACGAGAGAGTATATTCCAATTCTTATGTATGGCAAAAATGTAGCACCAAAGAATGTAGGAACAAGAACAACCTTTGCTGATATTGCAGCAACAGTACTTGATAAATTTGGAGTAGAAAAGACCTTTAAGGGCGAGTCAATGCTGTAATAAGAGTAAAAACTATTTGTCATTTTAAAGTAAATTATGGGGCTGTCGCATTAGATGATATAGTCATCCGGGCGATAGCCTTTTTTGATGCCTAATTGACGCAGGAATCATACCCAAAATTCTATTACGAAATATGAAAGAAAAAAATAAAAAATTAAATAAATGGTACACAATAATATTTTACGTGATATAATACCTAGTTGGATAACTATTATATTTATCATTTTATTTTAAAAATCTATAGGCCAGGATATTTAAGCAGAGTTGTTGAATGACCCGGCTAAATTTTTGGAATTTTATTTTGAGGTAATAGAAAATGGACCGTATTTTATGTTTTATCATTTATATAATTGTAGCTCTTGCTAAGCTGGCAAAACCTTTATCCAGGCTTGGAATTGGCTCCTATGATGAATGGGAACCGGGAAAGAAATTAAAGGTACTACTTGTGGGTTACAACGGAGCCAGAAATACAGGCTCTGATGTAAGGGTAGTGGCTATAGCCAGGCAGGTTAAAGAACTCTTTGGCGAAGAAAACGTAAAGATAACGGTTATGACATTAAATAGAAAGACTTTGAAGGGCTATTTTGACAGCGATGTGGAACTTTTAAAATTCAGTTCCCTTTTCCCTATTCCACTTCTTAAAGCCTGCTCAAGTCATCACGTTGCAATTTTATGTGAAGGCTCAACATTAAAGAGTACCTTTGCAAATGCTCTGTCACTGTTTTTATGCGAAGCAGCAGGAGTTATGGCAAGTCAGCATAAGCCTTGTATAGCTTACGGCTCTGAAATTGGTCAGATGGAACCCTTTATGGAAAAGGCTGCTAAAAAGCTCTGCAAAGATGCCTACTTTATCACAAGAACAGAAGGGTCATATGAAAATCTTAAAAGACTTGGTCTTAAAGGACACGCAGGAACAGATGCAGCCTGGATATATGATGGAACTATAGGCAATGAAAAGATAGAAGAAATGCTCAAGAAACAGGGGTGGGATGGACAAAAGCCTCTTCTTGGCATTGCTGTTATAAATCCTTTTTACTGGCCGGTTAGAGCCAGTCTTGGAAAATGGATAAAGGGTCTTATTACAGGTAACTTAAAAGGGCAGTATGATAAATGGTATTTCTTTAGTGATTCTCCTAAAAGACGACAGGCTTACAAGCATTATATAAAAGAGATTGCAAGCGGAGCCAACAGCTTTTTGAAGGACAATGACTATTTTCCGGTGCTCATAGGAATGGAGCGACTTGATAAAAAGGCCTGCGAAGAGCTGTCAAACCTTTTAAATGTTAAGGGAGCAATGTTCCTATCAGGAAATAACTCAGCAGACATTATGACAGGTATCCTTCATAAGCTGGACCTCCTTGTGACATCAAGATATCATGCCTCTGTCCTTAGTATGGAAGGCGCATGTCCTATCATCTCGGTATCAATGGATGAGAGACTTGATGGCATTATGAAGGAACTTTCCTATGAAGATAAATATCTTTTCCATACAACAGACAGAAATCTTGGAACAGAGCTGGCAGGCGCCCTTGAGGATGCAAGAGACAATATGAAGGCTGTAAGTTGTCATATCGCTGACACTCTTCCTGTTTACAAGGAAAAGCTTAATGATATGGGAATATTTATGAAGAAGTACATGGAGCGCGCTTTGGTTTGAGGTTTAAGGAGATATTAAGATGACTTCTACTGTATTTTTGACTGGTGCTACAGGTTTTTTAGGCACAGAACTTGCGATGGAGATGATTAAAACTCCTGATATAAAGATATATGCCCTTGTCAGAGCTAAAAATGAAGAGGATGCATTTACGAGACTGCTGGGAGTCTGGAGTCATGACAGTGACCTTACGGATTCTCTTGGAGTTAAGATAATACCGGTTCCTGGAGATTTTACCAGAAAGAATCTAGGCATTGACCCTGACAGATTATCCATTTTGCAAAAAAATGTTACTCACGTTTTTCACGTTGGCGCAGAGATAGGGTTTGATAAAAGTAAGGCTGAGCTTGATAAAACAAACGTAGAAGGCACACAGAATATGATTTCTTTTGCCAGAGGACTTGATAGACTTAATCGTTTTGTATATGTTTCTACAGCTTATGTTGCAGGAACAGCTAAGGGAATAGTCTATGAAGATGAGCTTAAAGCCACCTCTTTTTCCAGCCTTTATGAAAAGAGTAAGTATGAAGCAGAAGCTCTTGTCAGAAAATCGGACCTTCCATATACCATATATAGACCCGGAATGATTGTGGGAGATTCACGAAATGGGTGGATCAGAAGCTTTAATACAATTTATTATGTGCTAAAGCAGATGCTCCTTGGCAAGATGAATGTACTTCCTATAAATCCTGATACTCCTCTATATCTTATTCCCGGAGACTATGTGGCAAGATGCATAAATAAGGCATCTTTTCTGGAAGAGTCTAAAGGAAAGACTCTGCACATAACCTGCCCTAAGGACATGGCGCCTTCTGCAGGAGAACTTACGAAATACGTAAGAGCATGGGCTTTGGATAACCTTTCCCTTAATTTAAAAAAGACAAGGTTTATGCCACTACCTTTTTTAAAACAGGCAGGACTTTCCTTTAATAAAAATGAAGATAAAAAGAAAAAAGGATTTATCAATAATCTGCTGATTTTATTGCCATACTTTTTTGCTGGACAGGAATTTGACCGCAAAAACACAGATGAGCTATGCGGAAAGTATGATATTTCCTGGAAAAATTATATAGATAAGCTTCTCACCTTTGCCTGCCGCAAGAATTTCATGAAGCAGACAGGCCAGACTGTTTTTGAACAGGCCATGGTTAGAAGAGAGAGTAAAAGATATCCGATTAACTTTTATGACATTACAGAAAATGACATAATAAAGGTAGAAGGCCGTGAAGTTAACAGGAGAGTAGAAAAAATAGTTGATGCTCTCTGGGCAGTGGGCATTAGAAAGGGCGACAGGGTTGCTCTTACCGGAATCAATTCTGTAGATTACATGGCTCTGGAGCAGGCAATAGGACTTATGGGAGCAGTAAGTGTTCCAATTTACTATACAACTCCTGCGGCAGAGACCACAACACTTCTGGAAAAAAGCGGAGCAAAGTGGTTCTTTATCGGCGATAAGCGAATGATGAGCCAGATTGATGATATAAAAGTAAGTTCTGATACAACTATAGTGTCATTTTCTGCAAGCTTATCCATAGAATCTGATAAAGCCATGAAGTGGGATGAATTCATAAGTAAGGCAAAAGAAAAGGCACCAAGGCAGCACCCATCTCCGGAAGATCTTGCCACCATAAGATATACCTCGGGAACTACAGGTGACCCTAAGGGAGTAATGTTTAACTTTGGTCAGCTCTCCTGGATGGGAGAAGTTCTTACAAGCCTTTTAAGCTGGCAGGATAGAAATGAATCTTTAAGATACTTATCATTCCTTCCTCTTAGCCATGTGGTAGAGGGAATATTGGCAGCCTACGCTCCTTATTTTGTTTTGGCCAAAGTAGACTACTACTACCTAAACGATTTTGGCTCACTTACAAGTGCCCTTCCAAAAGTAAGACCAACAGTATTTTTCTCAGTTCCAAGATTCTATGAAAAGGTCTGGGATCAGGTAACATCTAATCCTATTGGGCAAAAATGGCTTTCTTCAAAGGAAGGCTTTGTTAAAGATATGTTGGGATCTGTTCTAAGAAAGGCAGTCCTTAAAAAGGCCGGTATAGATAAGTGCAGACAGCTCATAGTAGGCTCAGCCCCTGTTAGTGAAGCACTTCTTCTTAATTTCAGAGCCTTGGGAATTGAAGTTCACAATGCTTACGGACAGACAGAGGCACCACTTATTACCATAAACAGAGTTGGAGATAATGTGATACCTACCATAGGAACAGCTCTTCCGGAGACTACTATCACAGCTATGGAGGACGGAGAGCTTATAGTAAAGGGTCCTCAGGTTGCTATGGGCTATTATGGTTTAAGTACAGATACCATAAAGAACGGCACCTTAAAAACAGGTGACCTTGGTAATATCCATGAAAATGGCCATATTACATTATTTGGCCGCAAAAAAGACTTTATAATAACTGCCTATGGCAAGAACATCAGCATACCTAAGATTGAGGAAAAGCTAAAGGATATTCCGGAAGTATCCGAAGCAGTACTTATAGGAGAAAACAGACCCTATTGCACAGCTCTTATCTGGACAAATACAGAAGTAGTAAATCTTGATGAAAAGATAAATGAGATGAACCAAAAGCTCTCTCACCCTGAACAGGTAAGAAAGTACAGAATAATAGATAAGAAGCTTAGCATACAGGAGGGCGAGCTTACTCCTAATCTTAAGGTCAAAAGAGGTAACGTAGAAAAGCATTTCTTAGGCGTAATCGAGGAGATGTATAAATGAGACAGCTTTTTTTCAGAAAGCTAATTGATATATTGCAGGTTAAAACACCGGGGCTATTTAAAAATATAGAGCTGCAGATATTGGCAAATGCTACAGCGTTATCTTTTAACATGCCTTCTGTACAAATATGGTATAAGCCTTATAAACAGGCACTTTCACAGTACAGAAAATATACAGTTAAATGCATGGAAAAGGGTGATATAAATCCTGAAAGGATATATGATACTGCCTTTAAAACAGGCAGCATTGTAAGGAAAGTTACCGGCTTTGCCAATAAAGAAGATTTAGAAAAGCTTGTTTTTTACCTGTATAAAAATATAAAAATAACCATGAGCGGAGACCTTCCGGGAGAAATAACAGTTTCAAGATGCTATTTCAGCAGAGCCTATAGCCCTTCTCAGTGCAGGCTTATGTCCATAATGGACTCTGGAATTGTGGCTGGAATATGGGGCGGAGGAAGTCTTAAGTTTACCAGGAGAATTACAGAAGGCTGCAAAAACTGCAAGGCATGTTTTAAAAATCAGGGACAGAGAGATTAAATATATGAGCGATTTACAGCATAAAAAAACTGCAATAGTTATAGGGTCAGGCGCCGGAGGGGCGTATATGGCAAAGTCTCTCCAGGGAAGATTTCAGGTTACTGTATTAGAAGAGGGTAAAGAATTTAAGCCTTTTTCCCTGCCTGTAAAAAAGATGGCTTCTCTTAGGAAAACGGGAGTCTTTTTTGATGAACGTCTTATAAGAGCTGTTCTTCCTAATATGCTTGTGGAGAAAACCTCTGACATGGTTATGGTGCGGGGCATTGGAGTTGGCGGCACCACAACCCTTGCGACAGGAAATGCAGTGCGCTATGACGGCGCTTTAAAAGAAATTGGAATAAATCTTGATGAGGAATTTGAGGAGCTCTATAAAGAGCTTCCAATCACAACGGACCATCAAAAGCACTGGACAAGCACCACCAGGGACATGTTTGATATCTTTAAGGAAATGGACCTTGATCCTATAGTTACACCTAAGTTTATGAATGCTGCAAAATGCGTAGAGTGCGGTCATTGTGCTATTGGCTGCCCTACAGGAGCCAAGTGGGATACCAGAAAACTTATTGAAGAAGCGGTAAGTAACGGCGCAGAACTGGTGACTGGATTTAAAGTAACAGACCTTGAGATTTCAAATGGAAGTGTCAGGGCAGTTCATGGAAGACATAACGGGCGCAGGGCTACTTATAAAAGTGATGTGGTGGTTTTGGCAGCAGGAGGTCTTGGAACTCCTGTGATACTTGAAAATTCAGGCATAGAGTGTCAAAAAAGCCTGTTTGTAGATCCTGTACTGTGCGTAGCAGGGCCTCTTGAGGGCTTTAGACAGGACAGACAGCTCCTTATGCCTTTTATAAGTCAGCAGGATGGATATATTCTATCTCCTTACATGGACTATTTAAGCTATTTCTTTAATAAGGACTGGCGACTTCCTATGGAAAATATCGTCAGCATCATGATAAAGCTATCTGATGAAGAAGTGGGAAGTGTGAACAGGAGAAGAATAGATAAGTCTCTTACGGCAGCAGATAAGATAAAGATGGACGAAGCTGTAGAAAAGTCCCGGGAGATTCTTGAAAGAATAGGAGTGCAGAGAAAAGATCAGTTCCTTGGAACTTTAAATGCGGGACATCCCGGCGGAATGCTGCCTCTTACAAATAAAGAGAAGGACACCCTTCACAATCCTTTTCTTCCTGATAACCTTTATATTTCGGATGCCACACTTTTGCCAAAGTCTATGGGAAACCCTCCAATACTAACTATCATGGCTCTGGCAAAAAATATATCTTCTAAAATTAAATAAGCAGGCTATATGCATGACTTTTAAAGCAAAGCTAAAAATGTTATATGCTATTACCTGCGATAAAGCGATTTATAGGATCCCGCGGTACTGACGAGGAGTCATGCCGTGGGATCTTCTAAATACTTTCTCAAAATAGGTCACATTCCCAAAGCCGCATTTTTCAGATATTTCAGTAATGCTGTCACTGGTGTTTTTCAGGTAAAAACAAGCCTTTCTGACCCTTACGATTGTCAGATACTGGATAACGGTGATTCCTGTGATGTTTTTAAAGGCCCGGGTAAGGCCGGCTCTGCTTATGTAGAATTTTTCAGATAGCATATCCAGGGTAATGTCTTCGGAAAAGTTCTCATTTATATAATCTGTTACATTTTCAATGGTGTTATAGACCCCGGACTGTACGCGGTAGGAGTCTTCTTCAATGGCACTTTGGTGCTTTTTTTGTATATTTTCCATTTCCTTTATATAAATAAGCAGAATCTCAAATCCAATGCATTTTATTAGAGCAGGATTATATAAAGGACTGCCTGGTTCTCTGTCAGCTTCTTTTTTTAATTCTTCATATTTTTCGGTAATCCTAATCCATCCCTCATCAGAGAAAGCAATCATACCGCCGTATTTATGGCATATTTCATCATAGGAAAGGTCAAGAGATGACTCCATCATTCCTTCAAAAATCTCTTTGGAGTACTGCAAAAGAAAACGGCTATGCTCCGGTTTGGCTTCCACAAGGCTTGTTTTATGAATCTGGCCGGAGGCAATCAGTACCGCCATATGGCTCTTCATGTGATAGACATATCTGTCTACGAAAAAGTATCTTTCTCCTGTGGTAAGGACAAAAAGCTCTATGGTTTCATGAAAGTGTCTGGTTTTCATGCTTTTTTTGTTGTATACGTGAGTTTCACTTATTTGCAGGCCTTCAACTTCTACCTGATATGAATAATTCTCCGGTTGTGTCATTTGTTTCTCCTGATATTTGGTATACTAATTATCATGATACTGAAAAAATTAAATTAATGAGCAGAATGTATATATATATGACTTTTTGTCGTTTTGCTCCAAAAATCATGTTTCATATTTATTTTATCCGATTTGATAACTTTTGGCTATATAATAGCCTTTTTTGCTAGAAAACAAACATTAGTATGAGCATAATGGAAAATGGAATTTCTGTTAGGGGTGTTGCAAGACTACATTAAATCTTTTGGGGAGATTTAATAAAAATAAGTACTTTAGATTAGAGGTAATCATGACAGAAATAGCAGTTAAAAAGAAATCCCGTACAAAGCTCGATATGACACAGGGCTCTATAATGAAACTTGTCGTGCTGTTTGCGCTTCCTATTATAGCAAGTAATGTTCTCCAACAGCTTTATACGATTGTAGATACTCTTATTATCGGTAACTTCTGCGGACCACAGTCCATAGCAGCCATAGGAACCAGTTCACAGCCAATAGAAGTGTTTATGTGCGTGTTCATGGGTATTGGCGCGGGAGTATCAATATTGGTGTCCATGTATACCGGAAGTAAAGATGATGAAGCTCTTGGAAAAACAGTAAAGACATCAATATCCTTCACCTATTTATGTGCAATTCCGCTTTCAATACTTGGAATTGTGCTGACACCGGTTATTTTAAAATTTATGAATGTTCCTGAGGATACCTGGGATCTGGCAGTTCTCTACATAAGAATTGTATTTTTAGGACTCCTTGGAACCATGGGATATAACATGAATGCAGGAATTTTAAGAGGACTGGGAGACAGCAGTTCCACTCTTTTATTCCTTATTATATCCAGTGTTACCAATATTGTTCTTGATATTGTATTTGTAGCAGGCTTTCATATGGATGTAGGAGGGGCAGCAGTTGCAACAATTATATCCATGTACCTTGCCTGGATCGCCAGTGTTGTATACGTTATGAAAAAGTATCCTCAGATAGGATTTACTTTTTTGCCAAAGAGTCTTGATGGGAAAAGTCTTAGTGACATATTAAAAATGGGTCTGCCTCTTGGCTTTAACAATTCCATATATACAGTAGGACATATCCTTATGCAGTCCCTTATAAACATGCAGGGTTCAGGCTTTATGGCAGGAGCGTCAGTTGCAGGAAAAATCATGGGAGTAAGCAGCGTTGCCATCACCTCTTTTTCATCAGCCATGTCTACCTTTGCGGGACAAAACTATGGAGCAAAGCTTTATGCAAGGCTTAGAAAGGGTGGAAAGATTGTACCTGTGTACTCTGCAGCCATAACTATTTCCCTGGGAGTTATCATGTATATCTTTGCAGAGCCGCTTATAAGGTGCTTTACAGATGACCCTGAGGCAATTAAATATGCTATGCTCTGCGTTCATATTCAGGTTCCGTTCCAGTGGTGCTACTGCGTTCTTAATACAATACTTAATCTGTCCAATGGTATAGGCGCTGTTAAGTATTCAACTATAGTTAATCTTTTGATGCTGTGGGCAGTCAGAATACCAAGTGCATATCTGATCGCAATCTTTTTTGACGGACATTATGTAACAGGAGCGGTATCCATAAGCTTTATATTCGGAATGATAGCATCCTTATTGTTCTATAGATCCAGAAACTGGAAGAAGATTAAGGATCTGGAGATGGCACAAAGCAATATGGCTTTTTCATAAATAAATCAAGAATGGAAGCAGGTAAAAAAATGGAAACAAAGAGAATATACATTGATAAACTTTACAAAAATGATTTAGAGGGTGAAAGCCTTAGTGTGGCAGTGCCTTTTCCAAAGGGTGAGCTAAAAAAGGAGATGCTTTCACACCTTGTAATTGAGGATACCGCAAAGCCGGGCAAAAGGCTCCCTATTCAAATGAAGGTTACGGCTACCTGGGAGGATGACAGTGTTAAGTTTCTGTTTATCAGATTTATGGCTGATGTTCCGGGCAACAGTAAAATGGTATTGGAACTAAAAGAGGTTTCTGATACGGAAGATAAAAGTGAAGAGACTTTAAGGGTAAAAAGCACCGGAAAAGGTATTGCAGTTGATACAGGAGTAGTATGCTTTGAAGTCTGTGATAATTTAGACAGTATATTTCAAAACGTTAAATTTGCAGATACAGAATATGTAAAAGAGCAGTTTGTAGGCCCCATTCTTACTAAAAACGGTACTGACTTTAATATAAATACAACAAAGTGGGAAATCGTAGAAGAGGGTCCTGTAGTTGTAATTCTTGAGACAAAGGCGGTTTATGATGATAAAAGCATCTGCAATATAAGACTTACAGCCTTTGCAGGAAAGGCCTTTGTAGATGTTTCTGTAAGGCTGTTTAACGAATCTGACAGTGAATTAATTCCTGAGAGCTGGAAGATGTTTATCAAGAGAAATACAGATGTTACTGAGGATATGGTTCTTCCGGATTTTAACGGAGAAAAAATAGATTCCACAGGCTGCGGAGATATGAATAAAACCAATGCTGATGAGAATAAGCTGTTTTTTTATACCACAGGGACAACGTCTCTTGGAGAGATGGAAGAGGATATTTCCAAAAACAGCTCAAATAAAATCAGAACAGTTTCGGGAATATCCAATTATAAAACAAGATTTATGATTTCCGGAAATGGAGATGTGGTGGGAAACCGTGTTACTGGACCTTTTCTTGTAACAGAAGCCAATGAGCATTTTGGTGAGGTTTTATACGGAACTCTTTTTGCTGATTGTACTGATGAAAAGGCAGGAGTTTGCGGTAGCATTTTCCAGGCTCAGCAGAACTTTCCTAAGGCTGTTAAGGCTGATAAAAACGGTATATGTGTATATCTCATTCCTGAAGGAGATGAAAAGGTTGTTTTCTCTCAGGGAATGGCAAGAGAGCAGCGCTTTTTGCTCCACTTCCATGACAGTAAGACTACAATCGAAGAGATTGATGACAGGAGCCTGGTTTATCAGATGCCTGTACAACCCTGGATAAGTCCTGAGGAATTCAGGAAGGCAGCAGTTTTTCCAAATATTGTAACTGACATGGATAAGGCCAATGCTGACGTAGAGCTTGCCATGATCTCCAGAGCCGATAACCACGGCAGAGCCTATGGAATGATGAACTGGGGTGATTTTCCTGACTTTAACTATACATCTCAGGGACGAGGCGGCGGAAAACTGGTTTGGACCAATAATGAATACGACTATCCTCATGCCATGTTTATGATGTATGCCAGAACCGGAGTCAGAAGATTTCATGATTATGCTTCTGTTGCAGCCCATCACTGGATGGACGTGGATGTATGTCACTTTAGCAGTGATGAACTCAGAATCGGAGGACAGTGGGAGCACACCGCAGGACATAATGCAGGAGGCGGAGAAAACGGAGTTATGGTCTGCAGCCATGAATGGGTAGAGGGACTTTTGGACCTATGGCATTTTGATGGCGATGAGAGGGCTTTGGAAACTGCTCTTGGTATAGGAGAAAATGTTTTAAGACTCCTGGAAACACCTATGTACCAAAAGGCCGGAGAAGCAAGTGCGAGAGAAACAGGATGGGCTCTTAGAACCCTTACTGCTTTATATATAGAAACCCATGATACAAAGTGGCTTGGAAGCTGCAAAAATATCATTACCCAGTTCAAACAATGGAATGAAAGATACGGTGCATGGCTTTCACCTTATACCGATAACACTGTAATAAGAGTAGGATTTATGATCTCAGTTGCCGTAGGCTCACTTATGAGGTATTACAGACAGTTTCCTCAGGATGACATTAAGGAACTTATCTTAACAGCGATAGATGATATTGCCGAGAACGGTATGAATCCTTATGGACTCTTTTATTATAAAGAGCTTCCAAGCTTATCACGAAATGGAAACAATACACTTCTTCTTGAAGCAATGTACATTGGATATGAGCTTACAGGAGACAAAAAATATCTTGAATGTGGCCTTAAGACCTTTTGGAACAGTGTAAATGATGCTCCTTCCAACGGCGGAGGAAAGAGAGTGGTAGAGGATGCGGTTCTTGTAGGCTCAGCACCAACCAAGAGTTTTGCTCAAAGCTTTTTGCCTATGATGCAGTTCTACAATGCTCTTATTCAGGAAAATATGATTGCTGATTAAATGTATTGGTTACTAAAAGACCCCAAATGAAAGGCGCTTCGGTAATGAATTTATTCAAAACCGAAGCGCCTGTTTAATTAAATATCAGCTTTTTCTTCTGTTGTTTTTCTTATAATGTTCTGCTTTGTTGATATACATTCTCTCATCAGCCCGTTTCATTATGGATTCTATATCGGCGGAAGAATCACTGTAGGCCCAGCCCATGGCTACGGATACATTTGGGTTTTTGCCAAATATTTTCAGCACTTCTATGGCTTTATCAGCAAAGTCTTCTTTAGTAATATTTTCAATAATTGCCACAAATTCATCACCACCGGACCTATAGGTGTTATCTCTTCCAAAGCATTCTGCAAGAGTACTTGCAATATATCGTATAAGGGAATCACCTGCTTCATGTCCCATGGTATCATTGACCTGTTTTAGACCGTTGGCATCGGCATATACTATTCCTATGGGAATAGCTTTACCTTTAAGCTCTTTAACGGTTATTTCCATGGCATTTCTGTTTTTAATATCACAAAGAGAATCATAGATACTCTTATTTTCAAGCTCTGTAATAAGCTGATTTCTTATCATTTCGTAGGAAACAAAATATGCCAGGGTTTCAATAAGATGCTTTATATCAAAGGAAACACTGTCAGTGGTATCTGCAAGTCCCATAAAGCCAAGAAGATTGTTTCCGTCTCTTATAGGTGTTTCAATAATTTTTTTTGTTTTTGTTTTCAGAAAAAGCTCATACATAAGGGGCTTTTCTTCTTTTAAAAAATCAAAATTATCAACAGATATTGTCGTTGAGGATTTATATTCATTGTCCCAGTCAAAAATTATTTCGCTGGGTTTAAGATTTTGAAGAATGCCAGCATCATGTACAAAGTCTGTTTTTGACCATAGGAAATTTTCGGAATAGGTGTTATCTTTGTTGCGCTCAAAAACATATACTCTTCCTGCACCTGTGGCCTGCCCTATAACTCTTAATATATTATTGATGGCATCTTTGTAGGGCATATCACTGTTTAGATATTTTGTACAGGTTATGATAAGGTCATCGGTTCGCCAGTTTTTGCCGATTAGATTTGTTTCTTCCTGCTCATTGGTTACATCTTCAAGTATGATTGCGCATTTTCCCTGTTCAGCGGCCTGACTTACAGTTATCCTTACCCATTTACCGGAGTATTCTATATATTTTATCTGAGAAAAGGTTTCATTATAATAGGCTGCTTTGTCAAAAATTCCTTTCCATTCGCGGATACCTGTTATCTTGTCGAATATGGAGTGTCCGACAATTTTATCCAGAGGCGCTGACATTATTTCGGAAGTCATTTTACTGGCAAAAAGGCATACAATGTCTGTAATTTCATTATTGTATTTTTTTACCTTAAAAATAGAATAGGCTACAGGCATGTTATAGAAAAGGTCGATGTAGTTATTATCTATGAGAATATGTTCTTTGGTCAGATCCACTTCTCTTACGCAGCCGTAGTAACATTCATCACCCTGGTCTATAGCCTTTATGATCAGGTAAGCCTTCCATTCATAATCTCCGTAAACGTTCCTGGTACGGAAATATGATATATTAAAACGTTTATTTAATTGATTGAAAATAGATTTTATATTATCAGGGTCATAATAGTTCAAATACTTTTTTTGCTCGGAAGGGTAGATAAATTCTTTGGCATAGATAGTAATATAGTCATTAAAACTGCCATTATCAGCCTTTAATTCCTTTATGTTAACATTAGTGTATATGTGCTGAATGGAATTGTTTTTCAGATCTATATAGTTGATATGATCATATAGGGAATACAGGCTTCTCAGGGCCTTGTCCATGGTATTGCTTTCCAGCTTATATTTTGAAACATTTAGCAAAAAGGCTCTGCATATAATTATATTTTTATCATTATTGGAATAAAAACAGCGTATTTTAATTGTTACGTAACAGTCCTTTGCAACAAATGACTTTGTTATGGCAGAATTGGTATCAAGGGAATATTGGACATTTTTTAAATAGCGGTCATATATTCCCGCATCCTTATTATTAAAGAAATATTCTGCATCCTCCAGGGTATCAAAGCCGATGGATTGTAGTTCCTGAAGATAACACTCAGTATTATTGACATAGGTAAAACGGCCGTCTGCATGAACCATGACAGCAAGCGGCAAATCCAAATCAGGAAGTATGATATCATTTAATGATAGAGATTTTTTGAAATCTGAATTATTCATATGCAATTATTCCCATTTATGACCTGTTAATAATAGTAATGAAAAGTCATTATTAATTATTATAACATCTTTGGTATGATTTTCAGTTATAAATTTTGTTAAAAGACGTTTTATATTTTATAGTAAAATCAAGGTTTTCTGAATGTGGTACCACTAATTTGTGATACAATTATATTTATTGAATTAAGGAGAATTGAAAGATGGAGATTAGGCGGGCAACTGAAAATGATTTGGATATTGTGGATAAGCTTCTTAGTCAGGTACTTGAGATACATGCCGACTTAAGACCGGATATTTTTATCTCAGGAACAAGAAAATACACTGATGAAGAGCTTTTGAAGATTTTTAAAAATGATGATACACCGGTTTTTGTGGCAGAAGAAAACAGTGAGGTCTACGGATACTGTTTTTGCGAAATCCAAAAGCGCAGTGGAGTTATTAATATGAAGGATATGAAAACTTTATATATAGATGATCTTTGTGTAGATGAGAGTGCAAGGGGAAAGCATGTGGGGAAGATTCTGTATGACTATGTGGTGAACTATGCAAAGAAAATAGGCTGCTATAATGTTACCCTCCATGTATGGGAAGGTAATGACAATGCAAGAGCTTTTTATGACAAAATGGGCTTTGGAATTCAGAAAACCTTAATGGAAAAAATACTTTAAAAATTTCCATAAGACATTTCCTTACTTTTGTGATAGAATGTTGTGCGGTATGCGAAATTTTCTATGATTGTAATGTTTGTTTTGAAAGGAAATTATGAGTAACAAGGTTAATGAAGAAATAAACAAGAGACGTACATTTGCGATTATATCCCACCCGGATGCAGGTAAGACAACTCTTACAGAGAAGTTCCTGCTTTACGGAGGAGCTATAAATATGGCTGGTAGTGTTAAGGGTAAGGCTACTGCCAGACATGCAGTTTCAGACTGGATGGAAATAGAGAAGCAAAGAGGTATTTCAGTTACTTCTTCTGTTTTGCAGTTTAATTATGATGATTGTTGTATAAATATTCTTGATACACCCGGACACCAGGATTTCTCAGAGGATACATACAGAACACTTATGGCTGCCGATTCAGCTGTCATGGTTATAGATGCTTCCAAGGGTGTTGAGGCACAGACCAGAAAGCTTTTCAAGGTTTGTACCATGAGGCATATTCCTATTTTTACCTTTATTAATAAGATGGACAGAGATGCCATGGACACCTTTGACCTTCTTGATGATATAGAAAATAATCTCGGTATTGCAACATGCCCTATGAACTGGCCTTTGGGATCAGGTAAGAACTTTAAGGGTATCTACGACAGACATGAAGGTCATATTGTTACCTTTGCAGATACTCAGAAGGGTACAAAAGAGGGTACGGAGAATTTTATAGACCTTACGGATAAGGCTCAGATTGATGCCCAGATAGGTGATGAAGCCTTTGAAAAGCTTCAGAATGAGATTGAACTTTTAGACGGTGCAGGTGCTGAGTATGATTTAGATGCAGTACGTGCAGGTGAGCTTACTCCTGTATTTTTTGGTTCAGCACTTCAGAACTTTGGTGTGGAAATATTCTTATCCAACTTCCTTAAGATGGCAACACCACCAACAGGACGCATTTCCAAGGAAGGTGAAGTGGTAGATCCTCAGGATCACGATTTCACAGCCTTTGTATTTAAGATTCAGGCCAATATGAATAAGGCTCACAGAGACAGAGTTGCATTTATGCGTATTTGCTCAGGCAGATATGATGCCAATATGGAAGTAAAGCATGTTCAAAGCGGTAAGGTTATGAGACTTTCCCAGCCGCAGCAGCTCATGGCTGATGAACGTAAGATATTATCAGAGGCCTATGCCGGAGATATTATGGGTGTATTTGATCCCGGTATGTTTGCTATAGGTGATACGGTATGCTGTCCTAAGGACAGTGTTGTTTATGAAGGAATACCTACCTTTGCTCCTGAACATTTTGCCAGAGTAAGACAGGTTGATACCATGAAGAGAAAACAGTTCGTTAAAGGTATCACTCAGATTGCCCAGGAAGGTGCCATTCAGATATTCCAGGAATATAACATGGGCCTTGAGGAGATAATAGTAGGTGTAGTAGGTGTTCTTCAGTTTGATGTATTGAAGTTTAGACTTAAAAGCGAATATAATGTAGATATAATCCTTGAAAATCTTCCTTATGAGCATATCAGATGGGTTGAAAATACTGATATTGATATGTCTTCTCTTGTGGGAACTTCTGATATGAAGAAGATTAAGGATATGAACGATAAACCACTTCTTTTATTTATCAACGAATGGAGTGTTGGAATGACTCTTGACAGAAATAAGGGTCTGGTTCTTTCTGAGTTTAAGAAAAACTAAATACAGGCAATGTAAAGTGTTTCATAGAGTATCGATTGAGGGGAAATTTTTTGAAGCATTTAAATATATTAAGACGCTTAACGGATAAAAGAATATTTAAATCGGGAAGTACATATAAATTTATTGTGCTGGCGAGTGTTTCGGGACTTTTTTTGACAGGATGTACATTACCGGCCGCTTTGGATGAATATCTCCAGGATTTAGGGATACTTGATCCTGAAGAATATCGGGATGTTCAAAGCGAGGCAGATTCTGCGGGATATGAAGGGTCTGATGCTTCAACCGGCATAAGCATGGAAGTTATTGACAGCATGAAAGAAGCGGTGGAAGCGGATGCGGATTCTTCAGGATATGAGTCGTCCCTGCTTCTTCAGGCAGAAGCAGAGCTTTCTGCTGCAAGGCAGGAGTCGCAAAATGATGAAGAGCAGACTCCTTCCTACAGCGAGGTAGAGCTTTCAGATTCCGACTTTGATGGTTTATATGCCTATGAACAGCTTGATGATGAGGGTAAAAATTTATATACCGAAATTTATTCTGTGCTCACTTCTCTGGGAGAAGATGTAGTGGTTTCCACACTGGATAAGGGAGATATAAAAACGGCTTTTAATTATTGTATGGCCGATCACCCTGAGATTTTTTATGTTACGGGCTATACTTATAAGGAATATACTCTGGGAGATGAGATTCAGAAAATATCCTTTTCAGGAACATATACTTATAATGAAAGTGAGATAAAAAACAGGCAGAATAAAATTGATTCCTATGTTGCTGCCTGTCTTGCAGGTATAGATTCAAATGCGGATCAGTACAGCAAAGTTAAGTATGTGTATGAGTACATTATCAACAGTACTGACTATGTGGCTGATGCTGAAGATAATCAGAATATATGCTCTGTTTTTATAAATAATAAATCTGTTTGTCAGGGCTATGCCAAGGCTGCCCAGTATTTACTTAATAAACTGGGAATAGAATCTGTATTGGTCACAGGTACCGTTCAGGATAGCAGCGGAAGCTGGGGCGGACATGCATGGAATCTTGTTAATATTGACGGTCAGTATTATTATGTGGATACCACCTGGGGTGATGCTTCATATCAGACCCAGTCAGGAGATATTGGAGACAATCAGAGGATTCCGACCATAAATTATTTTTATCTTAATGTTACAACAGATGAGCTTTCAAAGACCCACCGTATATCAAACGAACTTCCGATGCCTGAGTGCACCAGCATGGTTGCAAATTATTATGTTAAGGAAGATGAATATTTTGAAAGCTGTGATGCGGACAGCATTAAGGCTTTGTTTGACAGGCGCTTGTCTGATGGCAGTAACAATGTTACAATCAAGTGTAGTTCAGCTGATGTTTATCAGGAAATTTACGATATGCTGGTTACTGACAGAGGTATCTTTGATTATCTAAACGGAGAAGATCACGAGATATCTTACACTATGTTTAAAAATCAAAATACAATGATTTTCTGGTTATAATATCGATCTGATTTTTTATAAAATATTCAGTTGAAAAGGAGCGTTATCATGGGAAACGATAGAGAAAAAAGTAAAGGTGCAAATATTGGAACTGTAAAGATTGCTGATGATGTTGTTGCCAGAATAGCAGCACTTGCAGCACTTGAAATAGAAGGAATTTCTGCAATAGCAGGTAATTATACCACTGAGAATATTGAAAAGGTTGGACGTAAGAATATTTCCAAGGGAGCTAAGGTAACTGTAACAAGCGGTGAGGTTAAGGTTGATCTTTCACTTGTTATGGGTTATGGCTTTAATATTCCTTCAACCTGCAGTAAGGTTCAGAGCAGAGTGAGAACCTCTGTTGAAAATATGACAGGACTTAAGGTTACAGATGTAAATATTCATGTTGCGGGTATTTCAATGGATCAGGCAGAATAAGCTATTGCCGGACTATTGGGTGAAAGTGTTTTGGGACTGTTACCATAACTAAATTAGTACAGGATGAATTATTATGAAAAGAACAGAACTTAGAGAACAGGTTTTTAAACTGTTGTTCCGCGTAGAATTTAATTCTATGGAAGAAATGTCAGAACAGGAAGACCTTTTTATCGAAAATGATGATAAGGAAATGTCTGAAGCTGATGCTACATATATCAAGGAAAAATATGAAAAGATTGCAGATAAGCTTTCGGAAATAGATGAGCTTATCAACAAGGAGACTAAGGGCTGGGATACAACCCGTATTGCCAAAGTTGACCTTGCAATAATAAGACTTGCTATTTATGAGATTAAGTATGATGAGACAGTTCCAACCGGTGTTGCTATAAATGAGGCAGTGGAACTTGCCAAGAAATACGGACAGGATCAGTCTCAGGCATTTGTAAACGGAGTGTTGGCTAAATTTGCGTAATGTATACACTGTAGCACAAGTAAATGCTTATATAAAAAATATGTTCACACAGGATTTTCTCCTTAGATCTTTAACTGTAAAGGGAGAAGTCAGTAACTGTAAATATCATTCCTCAGGGCATATATATTTTACTCTGAAGGATGGCGTGGGAGCTATTGCCTGTGTGATGTTCAGAGGAGACAGAGCGGGCCTTAAGTTCCAAATGGAAGAGGGCCAGCAGGTAGCAGTTACAGGTACTATAGATGTTTATGAGCGAGACGGAAGATATCAGCTTTATGCCAGAAGTATTGAGCTTGACGGCGCCGGAAGGCTTTATGAACAGTTCGAACAGTTAAAACAAAGATTATCAGAGTCAGGTATGTTTGCGCCTGAGTATAAACAACCCCTTCCTAAGTATATTCATACTTTGGGAGTGGTTACTGCACCAACAGGTGCTGCGGTACGGGATATTATCAATATCAGTACCAGAAGAAATCCATATATTCAAATAATTCTCTACCCTGCAATCGTACAGGGTGATCAGGCCGCGGCCAGTATCGTCAAAGGTATTGAAGTACTATCGGAAAAATCGGTAGATGTAATAATCGTCGGACGTGGCGGCGGATCTATCGAAGATTTATGGGCTTTTAATGAGGAAATGGTGGCAGAAGCCATTTTTAATTGCCCGGTTCCGATCATATCAGCAGTTGGACATGAGACAGATACTACAATAGCAGATTATGTGGCGGATATGAGAGCGCCGACACCATCTGCGGCAGCAGAGCTTGCAGTATTTGAATATAACAGATATATGCAGGATATAATTGATTATAAAGGTCTGTTGGATCATTATATCCTTAGAAATGTAAACCAGAAAAAGGAAAAGCTTGTAAGCTTTGAAAGACAGCTTCGTTCCTTAAGTCCTTTGGGTAAAGTCAGAGACAGACGTATGAGAAGCGCAGGTTTTGAAGAACAGCTTCAGAACCTGATGGATAGAAAGCTTAGAAATGCAAGGCATCTTCTTGAACTGGATATAGAAAGACTTAGAGGATTGTCACCTCTTGAAAAACTTAATTCAGGATTTTCCTATGTTGAAAATCTTCAGGGCCGGAATATAAAGAGTATAAGTCAGGTGCAAAAGGGCGATGAGCTTAGCGTGCAGATGTCCGATGGCTCTATAGATGTGACAGTTGTTGATATAAACGAAAGACAGGAATAAATTCCATATTTAATGGAGGGATATATGGCAGCTAAATCAAAGACAGAGGATATGTCCATAGAGGAAGCGTTTAAAGCAGTTGATGCAAGAATTAAAGAATTGGAAAAGGATGATATTTCCCTGGAGGATTCTTTTAAATATTATAAAGAGGGCATGGATTTACTTAAGTTTTGTAATGATGCCATTGATAAGGTGGAGAAAAAGGTTCAAAAGATTGCAGGTGATGGAAATCTGGAAGATTTTGAATGATTTTTTCGCCTGTTATTATATAATGGTTTTGAAAATTATTTTATAAGTGATATATATATTTGAGGAATTAAAATGAGTGAATTTAATGATACATTGAAAACAAAGGTATCAGAGTGTGAAGGCCTGATAAATTCTTTTTTGCCAAAGGAAGAAGGGTATCAGAAAAAAGTTATCGAAGCTATGAATTACAGTATTATGGCAGGGGGTAAACGCCTTAGACCTATGCTGATGCTGGAGTTTTACAGACTTTTAGGCGGCAGAGATGAGAAGGTGATAGCACCATTTATGGCTGCTATGGAAATGATTCATACTTATTCTCTGGTTCATGATGATCTTCCTGCCATGGATAATGACGAGTATAGAAGAGGACGTAAAACCACTCATATAGTATATGGCCCGGGAATGGCAACTCTTGCAGGGGACGGACTTTTAAATTATGCTTTTGAAACAGCTCTCAAGGCATACCCGTATTGTAAAAATCTCCCGGAGCTTGATGATGAAATAGAAGACAGGTTTGTTTATGCACTTCATATTCTTTCTTCCAAAGCCGGTATATACGGAATGGTAGGCGGACAGTGTGCTGACATTGAATGTGAAGGCAGACAGGATATTACATCCCATGAACTTTTATTTATTCATGAGAACAAAACAGGAGCTCTTATAGAGGCATCAATGATGATAGGAGCTGTTCTTTCCGGAGCGGATAAGGAAAAGCTTTCCATGATAGAGAAAATCGGTTCAAATGTAGGGATAGCTTTCCAGATACAGGACGATATTCTTGATGTTGAAGGTGATGAGTCTGTTATAGGTAAGCCAGTTGGCTCGGATGAAAAAAATGAGAAGGTTACCTATGTAACACTTCATGGTATGGAAGCTTCAAAACAAGAAGTTAAGAGATTGTCAAAGGAGGCAGAGAGCCTTCTTGAAAAAGTGGGAGAGGATAATAAATTCCTTTCAGAGCTTATTGAATATCTCATTTCAAGAAATAAATAAAAGCTAAAAAGAGGTTTGAAAATGCTTTTAGATAGTATTAAAGGTGCAAATGATATAAAGAAAATCCCGGAGGACGGATATGAGGAACTTGCTGCGGAGATCAGGGAGTTTCTTATAAATAAGATAAGTGTAACAGGTGGACATCTGGCTTCCAATTTAGGTTGCGTGGAGCTTACCATGGGACTTCATCTTGCCCTTAATCTTCCTAAGGATAAGATTATTTGGGACGTAGGACATCAGTCATATACTCATAAGCTTCTGACAGGCAGAAAAGAAGGCTTTGATACCCTGAGGCAGTTTGGGGGAATGAGTGGTTTTCCAAAAAGGTGTGAAAGTGAGTGCGATACCTTTGATACAGGACACAGCTCCACATCAATTGCTGCAGGTATCGGTATGGTCAAGGCAAGAGATCTTGCCGGAGAAAAATATGCAGTGGTGTCTGTTATCGGTGACGGCTCCCTTTCCGGTGGACTTGCCTATGAAGCACTTAACAATGCAGCTAAACTTGATACAAACTTTATAATAGTACTTAATGATAATGATATGTCCATTTCTGAAAGTGTTGGAGGTATGTCTAAATATCTCAACAGCGTTCGTACAACTCAGAAATATTTGGATTTAAAGGCAGATGTATATAGCCAGCTTACTGATAAGCCTAAGGTAATCGATGGTATCAGAAGAGCCAAGAACTCTGTAAAACAGCTTTTTGTGCCGGGAATGGTTTTTGAAAACCTTGGTATTACTTACCTTGGACCTGTAAACGGTCATGACACCAAGGCTGTAGAGAGAGTTATTAAAGAGGCACGTAAGGTGCCAAAGGCAGTTATTGTCCATGTAATGACCAAAAAGGGTAAGGGATATGAGCCTGCAGAGAGGCATCCTGCCAGATTCCATGGTACGGAGCCTTTCCTTGTTGAAAACGGTATCCCAAGGAACCCCAGAACTACAGCCAATTATCAGGATATATTCAGCACAGTTATGTGTAAGCTTGGGGAGCGCAATGAAAAGATTGTTGCCATTACAGCAGCAATGGCTGACGGAACCGGACTTAAGCGCTTTAGAAATATGTATCCTGACAGATTTATAGATGCAGGAATTGCAGAAGAGTATGCGGTTACAATGGCGGCTGGAATAGCTGCCGGTGGATACATACCTGTTTTTGCCGTGTATTCCTCTTTTTTACAAAGGGCTTATGATCAGATAATGGAGGATGTATGTCTCCAAAATCTTCATGTTATATTTGCTATAGACAGGGCCGGTCTTGTGGGAAGTGACGGAGAAACCCACCAGGGCATATTTGATCTGTCATATCTTTCGAGTATGCCAAATATGCATATCCTGGCTCCAAAAAACAAATGGGAACTGTCAGATATGATGAAATTTGCCGTTAAATTTAACGGCCCTATTGCTATAAGATATCCAAGAGGAAATGCCTATTCGGGCCTTGAAGACTATAGGGCTCCTATTGTTATGGGTAAGGCAGAGCCTATATATGAGGAAAAGGATATACTTTTACTGGCAACTGGCTCCATGGTTACAGTTGCGGAAAAGGCAAGGGAAATATTGAAGGACAGAGGCTGCAGATGCTCCCTTACCAATGCAAGATTTATTAAACCGATTGATGAGCAGTATTTATCAGTGGCTTCAACTACCCACAAGCTTATAGTAACCCTTGAGGAAAATGTTGAGACCGGAGGATTCGGTGAAGCAGTACGTAAATATGTGGATAACAAAGGTCTCGATGTCCATGTGATGTGCATAGCCATCCCGGATCAGTTTGTAACTCACGGAAGTGTGGACAAGCTCCGTAGCATGCTCGGAATAGATGCTGTATCGGTTGCAGATAAGATAAGTGATTATTTAAAGAGGTGACAAGTGGCAAAAGAAAGACTTGATGTCATTTTGGTTAATAGAGGATTGGCAACCTCAAGAGAAAAGGCCAAGGCTACAATTATGGCCGGGGACGTATTTGTAAACGGACAAAGGGAAGATAAACCCGGCACAGCCTTTGATGAAACAAAGATAACAAGCCTTGAGGTTAAGGGAAATGAGCTTCCTTTTGTAAGCAGAGGCGGACTTAAGCTTCAAAAGGCAGTTCAGAAATTTGATTTTAGTCTTAAGGACTGTGTATGTATGGATATCGGAGCATCTACAGGTGGATTTACCGACTGTATGCTTCAAAATGGAGCAAAAAAGGTATATTCAGTAGATGTAGGACATGGTCAGCTTGATTGGAAACTTAGAAGTGACGAACGTGTCGTTTGTATGGAAAAGACCAATTTCAGATATATGGTAAGAGATGACATTGATGACGATTTGGATTTTGCATCCTGCGATGTGTCATTCATATCATTGACCAAGATACTCATTCCTGCAAGAAAGCTCTTAAAAGACGGCGCTCAAATGGTTTGTCTTATTAAACCTCAGTTTGAAGCAGGAAGAGAAAAGGTAGGCAAAAAGGGTGTAGTACGAGACCCACTGGTTCATGAAGAAGTGGTAAAAAAGATTGTGGATTTTGTGGATATTGTAGGATTTAAGGTTTTACATCTGGATTACTCTCCGATTAAAGGACCTGAGGGCAATATTGAATATCTTATACATATTCAAAAGGATGCTGACAGTAATGTCAGAGTAGAGAATATTACAGAAGCCGATGGGGAAAAGCTCTTGGATGAAAAGATTTCTGAAAAGAACGGAATGTCAGAAAAAGATGACATGAAAAAACTTATTAAGGAAACAGTTGCGGCAGCCCATGGTAATTTCTGATTTGCAAACGGGAGTGATATGGAACATTTTTTTATCATAACAAATCGCAGTAAAGATGCAGATTTTGAGGAAACCAATTATATAAGGGATTTTCTTGAAAAAAACGGGAAAAAATGCGATATAGCCGAGTACAGTGATGCGGCAAAATGCGATAACAGTCTGGAAAACAGGGCATATGCAACGGCTGTTCCCGATGGAGTTGACTGCTGTATTGTGCTGGGCGGTGATGGAACAATGCTTCAGGCTGCCAGAAATGTTATCGACAGGGATATACCTCTTTTGGGAGTTAATCTGGGCACACTGGGTTACCTTGCAGAGGTTGAAAAAAACAGTGTTGAAAGTGCATTAAAACAGATACTTGCAGAAAACTTCGAAATAGAAGACAGGATGATGCTCTATGGTGAAACAACGGGAGGCATAACCGATTATGCTCTTAACGATATTGTAATTGCCAGAGGCTCAGCCATTCAGGTAATAAACTTAAATATATATGTAAACGGATTGTTTTTGACCAGCTATCATGCCGATGGTGTTATCATGGCAACACCTACAGGCTCAACAGGTTATAGTATGTCTGCCGGAGGTCCGATTGTAGAGCCCTCTGCAGAGATGATACTTATGACACCGATTTGTCCCCATACACTCAATACCAGAAGTATCATTCTCTCACAGGACGATAATGTTACCGTGGAAATCGGAAGTGGAAGAGCCGGAAGTGTTCTTGAGGTAGAGGCAACGTTTGACGGAAGCAAAAACCTTACTCTTAAGACCGGGGACAAGATAGAAATTACAAAGGCATCAAAAACCACCAGGATACTTAAATTAAATAAAGTAAGCTTCCTTGAGGCTCTGCATGGGAAGCTTAATTAAGATATTAAACTGTAAGCAGAGTGTTAAATGGAAAACAGGTAAATTAAATGAAAAAGAACAGACATGAAAAGATATTTGAGTTAATAGAAAACAATGACATCGATACCCAGGAAAAGTTGGCTGAGATGCTTAGAGATGCCGGCTATGATGTTACACAGGCTACAGTATCAAGAGACATAAGACAGCTTAAGCTCACAAAGGTGGCTACAGCTGAGGGTGGACAGAAGTATGTTGTTTCAGCTCAGGATGCTGATATGCTTAAAGAAAAGTATATAAATGTACTTAAGGCAGGATTTATATCTATGGATAATGCTCAAAATATCCTTGTAATGAAAACTGTATCAGGCATGGCAATGGCAGTGGCAGCAGCCATAGATGCCCTTAAATTTAAAGAGGTTCTTGGATGCATTGCCGGAGATGATACAATAATGGCAGCTATAAGAACTACAGAAGATACACTTGTTGTTATGGATAAAATCAGAGAAATGATTGAACTATAAATGGTTTGTCCCTGGGGAGATACTTGCCGGGGCTATGAATGTTGGGTGGAAGAATGCTTTACTCTTTACATGTTAAAAATCTGGCTCTTATTGATGAGCAGGAAATCGAATTTACAGATGGATTAAATATTTTGACAGGTGAAACAGGAGCCGGTAAATCAGTAATTATTGGCTCTATTAATCTTGCCCTTGGAGCAAAAGCCGATAAGGATATGATAAGAACCGGCGAAGAATATGCTCTAATAGAACTGACCTTTGGGGTGGATAATGATGCTCAAAAAAAGGCCATAGAGTCTATGGATTTGCCTGTTGAAGAGGACGGAACCCTGGTAATACAGCGAAAGATAATGCCAAACAGAAGTGTGTGTAAAGTATGCGGTGAGGCGGCATCAGTAAAGCAACTTAAGGATTTATCCAATATCCTTATAAATATTCATGGTCAGAACGATCATCAGGAACTTTTACATAAGCAAAAGCATAAGGAAATTCTTGATGACTATGCCGGAGAAGAACTGCAGAAGATCAAGGATAAGCTCAAAGAGGAGTACCATCATTATCAGGAACTTGTAACTGAACTGTCCAAAACAGATCTTGATGATAAAACGAGAATCAGACAACAGGAGCTGGCGGAGTTTGAGCTTAATGAGATAACAGAAGCCGGGCCTAAGATTGGTGAAGATGAAGAACTGGAAAAAAATTACCGCAGAATGGTAAACGGTAGAAAAATATCCGAGGCTCTGTCTGTATGTGCGCAGATAACCGGGGCTGAATCGGATGAGGACAATGCTTCTGATGAAATTGGAAGAGCTGTACGTGAACTGAACTCTGTGAGAAATTTTGATGAAGGCGTATCGGGTCTTTCAGATCAGCTTACGGAAATAGACAGTCTTCTTAGTGATTTTAATCATGCCCTTTCCCAGTACATGAACGACCTTGAATTTGACGAGGAAGATTTTAGAAATACGGAAGACAGATTAAATCTGATAAATCATTTAAAGGATAAATACGGAGATTCCATTGCAAAGGTTTTGGATTATGCAGAGGAAAAACAGAAAGAACTGGATGTGCTTACAGATCTTGAAGCCCATAGAAATAAGCTTAAGGCTGAGATTGAAACAGCAAAGCAAAAGACTCTTGATTTATCCTCAAAGGCTTCTAAGGTAAGAAAAAAGGCTGCAGGCATACTTTCTACCAAATTAAAGGAAGCTTTGATAGATCTTAATTTTATAGACGTTCAATTTGAAATATGGGTTAATCCCGATGAAGAAAAGCTTTCTTCAAATGGTTATGATGAAGTTGAATTCATGATTTCCACAAACCCGGGAGAAACATTAAGACCTCTTGACCAGATAGCAAGCGGTGGTGAGCTTTCACGTATAATGCTGGCACTTAAAACAGTCCTGGCACAAAAGGATGACATTGCCACTCTTGTTTTTGACGAAATAGATGCGGGCATTAGTGGAAAAACAGCCTGGAAGGTTTCAGAAAAGCTTGGAATGCTTTCCAAAAAACATCAGATATTGTGCATAACTCATTTGCCGCAGATTGCAGCCATGAATAATGCTCATTTTGTTATCCAAAAGGGCCTAAACGGTGACAGAACCGTAACTACAATAAACAGGCTTTCTGAAGAGGAGAGCATTGGAGAGCTTGCAAGACTTCTTGGAACTTCTGAGATTACGGATGCAGTAATGGATAATGCAAGAGAAATGCGTAAAACCGCGGTGGATTCAAGAAAATAGTGCGTGGACAACATCAGCATTTTTAATTATTTATGTAGATAACAGTTTAGATACCATAGAAAGGTATAATTTGTAATGACTTTAAATAATGACGATTTGTTAAACAGCATATTGGAAAGTCTTGGAAGAATAGATAATATCAAGGTTGATGAGATTCCAAATATTGATCTGTATATGGATCAGCTTACCACTTTTATGGATAGCAGACTCAGAAAAACTACAAGACATCCGGAAGATGATAAAATCCTGACAAAGACCATGATCAATAATTATGCCAAAAACGACCTTCTTCCACCACCTGTAAGAAAGAAGTATTCACGTGATCATGTGATCCTGCTGCTTTTTATTTATTATTATAAAAGCATATTGTCCATTAATGATATTCAACTTCTTTTGGACCCGATAAAAGAAAAAATCCATATAAGCGAAGATGAAAACTTAAGTCTTGCTGATATTTATAAAGAAATATATGAGATGGAAGATGATCACTTAAATACCTTCAGAGATGATATTATACGCAGCTCTGAGGTTTCAAAAACAATGTTTACGGACAGTCCTGAGGATGAAAAAGAGAGCCTTCAGATGTTTGCTTTTATTTCACTTCTCAGCTATGATGTATTTCTTAAAAAGCTTATTATCGAGAAAATGCTGGATAACTTTGCCGAAGACAAAAAAGCAAAGGATGCCGCATTAAAGGGCGAACTTAAAAAGAGTAAAGAGAAACGTAAGGAAAAGTAACAAGTAGAAGTTAAAAGTAAGGAATTAGAATTTTTATGTCTATATATGATACATTAAATGCACAGCAGAAAAAAGCTGTTCTTCAAACTGACGGACCGGTCCTGATTCTTGCGGGAGCCGGTTCCGGCAAGACCAGAGTGCTTACTCACAGAGTGGCATATCTTATTGATCAATGCGGTGTAAATCCCTGGAATATAATGGCTATAACCTTTACCAATAAAGCGGCAGGCGAAATGCGAAACAGAGTAGACAAAATCGTTGGTTTTGGCTCTGAAAGCATTTGGGTTGCCACTTTTCATAGCAGTTGTGTTAGGATTTTAAGACGTTTTGCAGACAGACTGGGATATGAGAACAATTTTTCCATATATGATACAGATGATTCCAAGAGTGTCATGAAAGATATCTGTAAGAGATATCAGCTTGAAACAACTCAGCTTAAGATGCGTACTATTATGCAGAGCATTTCTAAGTGCAAGGATAATCTTGTAACCCCTGAGGAATATGCCTTAAATACTCAAAATGAGCCAAAGAAGATGCGCATATCAAAGGCATATCAGGAATATCAGGCAGCACTCAAAAAAAGCAATGCTATGGATTTTGATGATTTGTTAATGAATACTGTTGAGCTATTTAGAAAAAATCCGGATGTTCTTGAGCAGTATCAGGAGAGATTCCGCTATATCATGGTGGATGAGTATCAGGATACCAATAATGCTCAGTTTGAATTTATAAGACTGCTGGCTCAAAAGTACCAGAATCTGTGTGTCGTAGGTGATGATGATCAGTCTATTTACAGATTCAGGGGAGCTAATATCAGAAATATCCTTGATTTTGAAAAGGTATATCCTGATGCAGCAGTAATAAAGCTTGAACAAAACTACAGATCCACACAGAATATTCTTGACGCAGCCAATAGTGTTATCAGAAATAATACAGGTCGTAAGGATAAATCTCTTTGGACTGATGAAGGTACAGGGGAAAAGGTTCATTTTCATAAGTTTGACTATGCTTATGAGGAAGCGGATTTTATAGCCTCCGATATAGGAAGGCTTAAAAGAAACGGTAAGCTGGACTATAGTGAAACCGCAGTTTTGTACAGAACCAATGCTCAGTCCCGTCTGATAGAAGAAAAATTTGTATTAAATGGTATTCCCTATGACATCGTAGGAGGAACCAATTTCTATTCAAGACGAGAAATAAAAGATCTTTTATGCTATTTAAAGACCATAGATAATGCCAGAGATGATGTAGCTGTTAAGAGAATTATAAATGTTCCCAAAAGAGGTATCGGCGCTACAACCCTTGATAATGTGCAGAGCTATGCCAACGAGCGTGGAATCGGTTTTTATGATGCACTTTGTGAGGTGGATCAGATTGCAACAGTACAAAGGGCAGCAGGAAAATTAAAAGATTTTGTTACCATGATCCAGGCCTTTAGAACAAAGCTTAAAGAATATTCCATTGAACAACTGGCTAAAGATATTCTTGATACGGTTAAGTATGTGGATTTCCTCAGAACGGAATATGAAGAGGATGAAAGCGGAGATAATGACCGTGAGCAGAATATAGACGAACTTATTTCCAAAATAGCAGCCTATGAAGAAAAAGAGGATGAGCCTACCCTCAGCGGTTTCCTTGAAGAGGTGGCTCTGGTAGCGGATATTGATGCCATAGGTGATGATAATGAAAAGGTTCTTCTCATGACACTTCACAGTGCCAAGGGCCTTGAATTTGAGCACGTATATCTTGCCGGAATGGAAGAGGGAATGTTCCCAAGTTATATGACCCTTGAGGTGGAGGACAGCGATCCCTATGCAATGGAAGAAGAGCGAAGACTTGCTTATGTTGGAATAACAAGAGCCAAGAAGGAACTGACACTTACCTGTGCAAGGTCACGTATGGTAAGAGGTCAGATTCAGTATAATGCAGTCAGCAGATTTGTAAATGAGATTCCACAGGAGCTTTTGGATAACGCACCTCCTAAGAAGACAGCGGCAGATTTCATTTTTGATGGTGGAGATACCATTGACGATGATGATGACATTGATGTTTTCTCAGGAAATATGTTTAAGAGCAATAAGACTGAGAGCCATATTGATAATACCTACAGATCCTCGTACAGTAAAAACAGAGAGCCTATATATCAGGAAAAGGGCAGCAGCATCTACGGACTTGGAAAAAGACCAAAGGCTCAGGCTGCACCTCCTAAAAAGAGAGCAGTTCCCCAGGATAAGCCGTTTATAGCTGGTGCATCAAAGGCCCATGCCAGTGCTTCCAAAGGAAACGGACTTGCAGGACTTACCAAAGGCATACAGGCTCCGGTTACTCTTGATTATGGCGAAGGTGACAGAGTAGAACATGTAAAATATGGTGTCGGAACTGTCAGCTCCATAGAGAAAGGACCTAGAGATTTCAAGGTAACAGTGCAGTTTGATGAGTGCGGACAGAAAATCATGTATGCCGCCTTTGCAAAACTAAAAAAAGTATAAACTTTATAAATTGAATGGAAACGAATACGTCTAAGTGGTACAATATATTTGCACGTTGAAACAGAAATGTTTTTGACGGTGATCAGATTTTTACGAATCTGAGGTAATTTATTCAGTGGTCGGCAAAGAGCCACCCGGGAAAATAAAATACTGCTAAATGAGGGGGATACAATGGACGTAAAGACTAAATTAGAAGATGTTTTGGAATTAACCAGAATCAACGAGCTTATGAATAAAAAAGAAGCTGAGAACGCTAAAAAGCCATCAAACGTCATTCTTTGGATCCTGGCTGTGATTGGTGCAGTTGCAGCTGTAGCAGCTATTGCTTATGTAGTTTACAGTTATATGTCACCTGAATATGAAGGGGACTTTGACGATGACTACGACGATTTTGATGATTTTGACGATTTTGATGATGAAAAGGCTTGATTCCTAATTTGACAAAGAATGTTTAAGGGACTCGATTTTCATCGAGTCCTTTTCTTCGCTCTTTTTAAGGATAAGCCATAAGTCAGGCGTTGACCAATTCGAAAGGTAATGCGCTGGGTGCGCACAACGAGAAAATTATGAAAAAAAAGGAAATCATTGAGGGTATTGTTACCCGTGTGGACTTCCCTAATAAGGGAGTAATCGAGACTGCAGACGGAAAGTGTATTGTAAAAAATGCGCTTCCCGGACAAAAAGTATCCTGCAGAGTCCAGAAGGTGCGTAAGAACTACGCTGAGTGCGCTATGCTTGAGGTACTTGAAGATGCACCTGATGCAGTTGAGAGTCCATGTCCACATTTTGGCAAGTGTGGTGGGTGTACCTACCTCACTATGCCTTATGTAAAAGAATTAGGACTTAAGGAGCAGCAGGTTCGTAGTCTCCTGGGTCCTGTAATTGAAAGCCAGACTGGGGATTTTTCCTGGGAGGGAATAAAAACAAGTCCGGTGAAATTTGAATACCGTAATAAGATGGAGTTTTCTTTCGGTGATGAGGAAATCGGCGGAGATCTTCAGCTTGGTATGCACAAAAGAGGCAGCTTTTATGACATTGTAAGTGTTACGAACTGCCAGATAGTAGATAATGATTATAGGGTTATTTTAACAGCTGTCAGGGATTATTTTTCAGCATTATATGATGAAAAGAAGGTTTCTTTTTATCATAGGATTAGAAAAGAAGGTTATTTAAGACATCTTCTTGTAAGAAAAGCTGTAAAGACAGGGGATATCTTAATTGATTTAATAACCACATCACAGGAACAGCATGATCTTCAGCCGTTTTGTGATATGCTTCTTGAACTTGAGCTTGACGGTAGAATAGCAGGTATACTTAATACTACCAATGACAGCGTGGCAGATGCGGTAAAGGATGAAGGAACAAAGATTTTATACGGCAAGGATTTCTTTTATGAGGAACTCCTTGGACTTAAGTTTAAGATCACTCCATTTTCTTTTTTCCAGACCAATTCTCTTAGCGCCGAGGTTTTGTATGAAACTGTAAGGGAGTATATCAGAGCATTATATGACCAGTCAGGAACAGATTTAAGCGGCAAAGTTATTTACGATTTATATTGCGGAACAGGAACAATTGCTCAGGTTCTGGCGCCAATTGCCGATAAGGTAATAGGTGTGGAAATTGTTGAAGAAGCTGTTTTGGCAGCAAAGGCCAATGCCATTAAGAACAATTTAAGCAATTGCGAATTTATCGCGGGAGATGTACTTAAGGTTCTTGATAGTATTGAAGAAAAGCCGGATCTTATAGTACTGGATCCACCACGAGACGGGGTAAATCCTAAGGCTCTTGATAAGATAATAGCTTATGGTGTGAAATATATCATTTATGTTTCCTGTAAGCCAACCAGCTTGTCGAGAGATATGGCGATCATGATAGAAGGTGGATATCAGGCTAAAAGGGGAGTGGCTTTGGATCAGTTTCCTTGGACAGCTAATGTTGAAACTATAGTTTTGTTTGAGAAAGTGGAATGACAATTAGATAAGGCAGCGTTCTCTAAAGTAATTTATTGGGAGCGACAAAATGGGGGCTACATTTTTATATAATGAGATAAATGCTTTTTGCATTTTTATCATTCTTTTGATGGCTGTTAAGTCACAGCTTGTTGTGGGCAAAAATGCTTACATGTACTATGTTACTGCGCTTATAAGTACTATCTGGTGCATTTTAATGGATAGTATCTGGTATATAGTTGACGCGAATATAGTAGAGGTAAGTGTGGGAATGAAATATTTTGTGTATTCGGTATATTTCATTTCTTTTACGATTTTTGGTTATTTTGCCTATTTGTGTGTGGAGTATTTAAGTAATACCCATGCCAATAGCAGAGTTAATGTACATTATATTGCATTTGGACTTATACCGGTGCACGGAGTTTTACTTGCGCTAAATTATTTCTTTGGCTTTATTTTCTTTGTAAATGAAAAGGGAATATATTCCAGAGGGCCATTGTTTGTACTTCAATACTCTATAGTTCTTTTCTATATAGTTGTTGCATGTGTAAGACTTGTGGTATGCCTTATAAAGGGTAAGACCTGCATGGAATGTGAGAAATATTTCTCAATGCTGCTGTATCCTATATTGCCTATTGTGGCACATATTATACAGATGTATATTCCTTCGGCACCGCTTATAAGTATTGCATTAACAGCTTCTTCACTTATTTTGTATGTGGATCTTACTCAGAATGTAATATCCCTTGATCCTATGACAGGATTAAATAACAAGAAACAGTTCAAAAATGTTCTCAGAAGAAAAATGGCTGAGAGTGAGAGAACAACAGATTTGTATGTTCTCATGGTGGACATTGATAAGTTTAAACAGATAAATGATACTTATGGTCATCTGGAGGGAGACAAAGCGATTATCAGAACAGCTTCGGCTTTAAGAGCTGCCAGCATGGGTACTTCAAGACGTACAACTCTTTCCAGATTCGGCGGAGATGAGTTTGTAGCTCTTCTTGAATACGAGAAAGATAAGCAGGATGAGGCTTTTGAAGAAATCAGACAGTTCTGTGCCAGAGTAAGACAGAGTATAATGTCTCAGGCTATAGAAGCTTGTGTGCCCTATGATCTTAGAGTATCTATAGGTGTTGCGGTTTATGGCAATAATATGAAAAATGCAGACGATTTCATCGGTGCTGCTGATTCAGACCTATATGTAAAGAAACGTGAAAAAGAAGTGAATATAGCAGGACAGGTAACTGTCCTTAACAGAGCAACTCAGGGATAAAAATTAAAGTCATTTCATGGATTTCTTCATGAAATGACTTTTTTAATATCATAGGAAATTGCTTTCCTATGATATTAAAAACGCTCCGCTAAGGATGCGCACTCGCGCGATAGGTAAATGTTGCATAAATGCAACCGCGCTCGGCGCGAGAATGTCGCAAGCGACAT
>JAILBM010000108.1 GCA_024680925.1 Butyrivibrio sp. | reverse complement strand
TGAAATAACATATACCTGTTCAATGTGTGGTGATTCATATACTGAAGAAATACCGCTTATAGATCATGAATATACATCAGAAGTAACTAAAGAAGCAACCTGCGTTGAAAATGGAATAAAAACATATACCTGCACGATGTGTGGAGATACATATACAGAAGAGATTCTGGCAACAGGTCATGTTGAAACAGAAGAGGTAGTTACAAAAGAAGCTGGCCTATTTACAGAAGGGGAAAGGATAACAAGATGTAAAGAGTGTCAGGAAATTCTTGATACTGAGGTTATCCCTAGTAAATATCCTGTGACATACCTTTATGTAGGAATAGGAGTTATAGTCCTTATTGCTATTATTTTATGTATTTTTATCATAATGAAGAAAAAGAAAAAAGCTGTTCACGGTGAACAAAAAACAAATGAAAAACCTGTAGCCTGAATGCATATATCTGCTCCTAAGTAGAGAACAAATCTACTTAGGAGTTTTTTATTTACCATATTGATTGCGTTATTAAATAATGGTATAGTATATCTAAAAGTAATATTAAAAGAGGAAAGAGTAATGCAATCATTTAGGTATCGTATGTTTAAGACGTTTAGTCTTATTTTTTTATGCTTTTCTTTTATTATGATATTTTCAAAAAGTGTTTATGCCTGGGAAGCGCACCTGAACGAGGATAACGAGATTGAAATATATACCGTAGATAAAAAGAGAACTACAGGAATATGGTATTACACTGATGGAGTAAGTATTACAAGATGTAAATATAATCCAACGACAAAAGAAATACATGAATCTGGGGATTTTTTTGCTACCAGACTACAATGTGTGAGTGAAGTCCTTACCGCAGGTGTTTACTATAATACCTGGACTATTCCCCTTAATGACGTGGTAGAGAAGGTAAATACTTTTAGTAACGAGTGGGCAGAAGAAATAGAAAAAGCGATTGATGGAACTGGGCCTGCAGTATATTTAAAACTTGACTGTATTGTCACAGTCACAGACGGTATAAATTACTATGGACCTTACTCAAATACACCAGAGGATAACGGAGGAAACAATGAAGCTGGTATAGATGGGGATGGAAATTCTATATTAACAGAATTTCAGTGGAAGAACGAAAATGGTCTAAAAACGCATTATAACCATTATCTCCTTATTGGGGAAGGTGAGATAACAGAAATAGAAGATGTAAGTGATGAACTTGTAACTTATGATTATACGATGGATCACTATGCTGGTATTGATGCAAACCAGCCTGCATATGCTATGAGTAATTATTCTTCTGATTTCAATCTTGCAGATGGTATCCCGTCAAGTGAATATATTGAAAACTCATTCCTTGCAGACAGCTGGTGTGGAAATACAAAGGTCTATGCAAGAACACTTTCAAAAGAATATACGCATACAATAACGTACAGATGGGAAATAGATGAGGGTCAGTACATATACGTAGATACGGATAATGATGGGATATCTGAAACACCTGTATGGGATTCTGATGTCGTAACATATTCGGAATCCAGGGAAATACCTATAGGAACTGCATATGTTTCTTTCCAGTATCTTGTAGATACCAATATTTATGATTTTACTAATGCAGATATCCAGAACGGTGCCTATGACGGAGACCATGTATATTATGACGATACCAATGAAGTTTCAATGTCATGTATAAGTTCTTCAGCTTATGAGGAACTTGGATCAGGTGGAGGAAATAGGGAAGATGAACCTGACTGGGTTGCAGATACAAATGACCATGTTGAGATGGGTGAATTTAAATACTATACAACCTATGATTTTGGACGTGTTGCAGAAAAACCTGATATTGATGAAGCAGTAACACAGGATAGGGATAAGATAAGGGAAATAATTTCGGATGATACAAAAAGCAGAAATGACAAACTTGTGATTGACGGACATGAATTCATGAATAATGAATGGGTGACAGGATGTGACTTTTTTGATTCTGAACCTTCCACGTATACAAGCTGCGTATCGTCAGCCGCATGGATCAATGATTACTGCCTTAATTCAGGGATAAGGCCCCTTCATGAGTTTGATCCTGCAGATGTTACAGGAACAGTTTCGGTCCAGATACCAGCCACTGTAGATAACGGATATTATGCCACATCTATGAAAGTTTATTATCAGAGGCTTATATCATATTCTAAAGCATCTAAAACATTTGAGTGTGGAGAGTGAGGTTATATGATGAAAAAGAGGATAATTTTAGGACTTGCTCTTACACTGGTTTTGTCATTATCATGCGCTGTACCTTTATACTGTCTTCCTGCAGAACATGTCATAGATGGTTATGAACCATATGAGCCACTGTTTGTCCATACACCGGTAATATCACCTGTAGTAATACAGGATGAAGATGGAAATGACATACCGGATGGAGGTAAAGGCTCATCAGAACTTGTAACAGAAAATGATGATGTATGGTATCAGTTAAGGCTTGATACAGGATATATAATGCACTGGGATTCAATGACACATAGAGAGATACTTGGATATGGTGACTCGGGAGAAGATCCAAGTAAATATGATAAATATACTCAGGACAAATGGATGAAGTTTCCGTTTGAGGTCCTGTATAATGATGTGTTTTATGAGCTTCAGGCTGATGGATATACAGAATGGATACAGATAAAAAGGCCATCAAGCTGGAGTGATACAACAGATAATCACTGGATAGATACTCCTATTTACATACCATCTTATGCAGAAGAGATGGGAGAAGAGGGAAATGAAGGATGTATCTATTACAAGGTAGAAGCTATAAATGTAGATGGCGATCTTGCAGAGCATTACGATGAGGCACAGGAAAAGGGAAATACTGATTTTGATCTTGTGATAGCTGATGACGGAGCAAAGTATGTTGCAACATACAAGATCCCGGTACAGCTGTCAGGATGGATATATGACTTTACAATAACAGGAATAAATAACGGAGCACTTTATGCAGGGGCAGAAGTTCTTGGAACCAACGAGCTTTCCTTTGTGATGACAAAGAAAGAGAAAAAGGCAGGAACAAAGAACAGGTTTGGCGAAAGCAATATAAGATATCTTATTGACGGAACGCTTTTGGGTTCATGGTCATCTCTTGATACCATAACCCTTACAAATGGAAAATCCACCCAGTTTTCAGGACTTGGTGCTTTATGGAAAGGGCAGACGTTCAGCTTTCTTGTAAAGACCATGGCAAATCTTACAAGTGATAACGGAAACATGGACAGGGTTGAGATAGTGCCTACATTTACATATGTAGATGGAAGCGGAAACAAGGTTGACAGCGATCATTTAAAGGTATTTTATAACAACTCTGATGGTAGTGGCGCCTATATAGAATATGGAACATCAAGAGATACCATTTCAACAAACTGGGCAGCAACGAGTATTGGTTCAAAGATGCAGAAGGGCTCATATTATACAGATGAGATGACAGATACAGAAAATGGCGGAAGTGCAAGGAAGTATCATTTTGGAGACTGGGCAGGTTATACTGCAGATCTCTATAATACAGGACATATGCTTACAGGAGATGATGCTCTTACAAGCGAAAATATCTTAAACAGGAGCGTAAATACATACTGTCTTAGCAGCATAATCCTTAATCCGAAATTAAGGCTCTTTTCCGGAGAATGGGAGCAGCTTAGCTGGAATACTAAAGGAACTGCATTAGAATATGAATCAGTTAAAAGATACAGCGACCTTGATATGGACGGAAGCGAAGATTCTTTGTGGGAGTCATCCGATACGCAAAGGTTCAGGACCTCTATGCAGACCTGGTATGGACAGTATCATATCCCTGAAGATATCTATGTTGTAGATCTAAACAAGCATCCAGGGTTTGATATGGAAACATATATGACAACAGCATCCGGAGGCCTTGGGATTACAGAAGATGATGAGATATTTGAAAAGGGAGGATATCTTATAATCAACTTTGATATAAAAACATACAAGGATGGAAACCTTCATATGAAATATCTTGGAGCAAGTTCTGATGGAGATATGTGGACCAAGGAGGGATTTAATACATCAAAGCTTTCCGGGGATACGACCTCAATACCTTCATACGAGGAAGGGGATGTTGTAGTAATAGACCTTGAAAAATCGGTCACAGACAAGTATTCGGCAGGTATATTTAATGTCAACTAAAATGCTTGTTGACTATAATAAAAAACTATAATATAATCATAATTGTTATAAGTAGTTTATGTTTAATAATTGTGGCAAATATCAATCCGTTAGGTGTAAAAACCTGGCGGATTTTTTTTACCTCAGTTAGCACCTCTATTTATCACAGACAACCAATAATCAGATCATCGTAAGGAGGAAAAAGAAAATGATGAACAAATGCTTATTTACAGGCAGATTAACAAAGGACCCGGAGGTAAGATACACTCAGGAAGGAAAAATGGCGATTGCCAGATTTTCACTTGCAATTGACAAGCTTGATAAGGAACATTCAGCCGGATTTATCAATGTTGTTGCATTTGGAAAACTTGGAGAGTTTTCCGAGAAATATTTAAGAAAGGGTGTAAAGATCGAGCTTGAGTCTCATGTTTCACCTGGAAGCTACAACAATAAGGAAGGCGTAAAGGTTTATACCTTTGACTTTGTTGCTGAAAAGATTGACTTTGCAGAGTCCAAAAATTCAGGAAATGGAAACAAACAGACAAGTGATGAAATATCAGATGATGGTTTTGTTGATATTCCTGACGGAGCTGAGGAGCTTCCATTTGAATAAGTGCTAAAAAAGG
>JAILBM010000422.1 GCA_024680925.1 Butyrivibrio sp. | reverse complement strand
CATTAGAAAATTTTGTAGTATCGTAATATTCTTCAGTAGTTTCTTCAATAAGATCAATCCACTCTGAAATCTTACTATCAAGATTTGTTATAAGATTATCTGCATATTCATATTCAGCTTCTGTAGAGGCTGTACTCTTATTCTGTATTTCATTAAGTAATGTATAATATCTATTAATCTCAGTATTAATAGTTGAAATCTTTGTTGATAAAGCAAGCTTCTGGTCAATCAACTCATCATAATATTCATTGCTCTGTTCTGTTTCCTGAGTAGTATCAGAACTACTTACAATGATTACAGGATCTTTCTGATAAGAATTAATAGCCGAGGTTACATTGGATAAATCAACCTGAAGTTCAGAAAGCTGATTGGTGTACTCATTTATCTGATATTCATAATATTCAATCTGTCTATCTACATCCGTTGTAAGGGAATTACTTTCTACATAGGAGGATAATCTTGCAAGGTCAGCATCCTGTATAAATCCAATGGATGTTACTATATCTGCATAGGAAAGACCTGTAGAGGAGGCTCTAAAGTCAGGAGCTTCACTAGCCTTTGCCTGAGCAAAATTCTTCATAAGGGATAACTGAGTTCTTAAAAGATCTACACTTTCAGAATAGTCATAGTCCTCACCGGATAAAAGACCGGCTGTAACAGTAAGAGCCTCATTATTTGCATAGGTATCAAAGAAATACTCTTTGTAGCTGGATAAAACCGCATCAAGAATCTGGTCAATTTGATTAACTTCAAAGGTTCCATCATCATAGAAGTACACAATATATTGTGATGGGAAGTAGGATACATCAAGGAGCTGTTCATAATACTGAGCATCCTCTTCTGCCATTTTGTTAATAACTGTTATACGCTCTACAGCATCTTCAGGAATAACGCCTTCTATTACAATATTTTCTCTTACCTTTTCAATATATTCAGAGGAAATATCAAGGTTATTAAGAGCCTTCTGTATTACTGCTGGGCTTTTAATCTTAGTAATATCAAATGAGGCTCCGTTGGGGTCAAGACCACTTTCAATACCATCATACTGAAAACTTATGAGAGCCCTGGCATAGGAAGACTTATTAAAATAGTGATCAATTGCTACCTTAATCATTCCCAGGGCAGCGCCAAGAATCACTGCTGCAATAAGAAGGTAAAAATATATCTTTCTATGCTCTTTCATAATCTTAGCGACATTGATCAAATCAATTGTCTGTTCATTGTTATTCATGTTCTCCTTGTGTACCTCAAGGATTACTTTTTGTCCATTATCTCTGATTATCTTGTCCATTTAATACTCCCCATTCTGCTTTTCTGTATATATTTTTCTCTTGCCTTTTCTTTTAGCAAGAACATATTCTCCATAAGTATTTAAAACCTTAAAAATAACACAAACTGCCAGCACTAATAGCACAACAGCTGCCATTATGTAGAGTATCACGTAAATGTCAATGATTCTCCTGCTGCTTTCTTCTTCATCCGATGACGTAGTCTCAGGATCATCCCATTTATGTCTTCTTTCATAGCTTTCTTCATAGGATACGGTAGAGGAAGTAGTATTAGTGTTTTTTATAACTTTATTTACATAGGCTGTGGTAGAAGCCTCAGAAGCATTTTCTTCTGTTTCTAAAGTTTCTTCCGTATCTTCTGAGGATACAGATACATTATCTTCTCTGACATAGCCTGTGCTGTTTAAATAGGAAATCTTATACCAGGTATATTCATCTTCTATCAAGCTCTCCTGAGCTTCTATCTCAACATTTCCGGGAATTACTACCAAAACATCAGCATCTACATTAGGCTCAGATCTTAAATTAGAATTAGTTATGGTAGTAACATACACGCCGACAAGAGACTCTGCAATAGCAGTTGTTTCATCGGAAGCTTCCTCTTCAGTTTCTTCAACCGTTCCTTCATCTTCAACGATAGTATTCTCTTCTTCTGTTATTTCTTCCTCTGTATTTTCTTCAGTGACTTCTTCGGTAACAGTTTCTTCGACCACTTCGTTTTCAACAGCTGTTGTAGAGGCAGTCTGAGCTGCTTCCTGTGTCTCAGTAGATGCCTCCGCTACTCTATGGGAAGGAAGGTACCCGGAAGTACCGTTAGAGAGACTAACATGGTGCCAGTTATGACCCTGAGCATCCTTTACTGTCTCTATAATAGTAAAGGTATTTTCGGGAATAAGGTTTGCTACGACTTTACTACTTTCAGAAGCGCTTTCATAGAGTTTTTGAGAACTTATACCTGTAATGGTGTAAGTACCGGCTGCCATAACAATAGTACTTCCCTGATAAACAAAGGAAGTACTAAATATTGCTATTGCGCTAAACACAACCGCAAAACTATATTTGCATTTGTACAAAGGCTTTTTATCATTATCTTTTATATGCCTTAGGAGTTTCATTTATTTACCTCCGGAGTTAATTTTTTACACCTTCAGTACTTTCAGGCATAAATAATATTTTAACAGTTGCGAGAATTATCTTAAAATCTGTGATAATGCTCTGATTTGATATATACATAAGGTCCATTTGTAGCTTGTCATAGGGCTCTGTATTATATTTACCATAAACCTGAGCATAACCAGTGAGTCCTGCCTTAACCTTAGTTCTAAGGGCAAATTCAGGCATGGTTTCTTCGTTTACTATACAGAGTTCCGGTCTTTCAGGTCTTGGTCCTACTATGGACATATCTCCTTTAAGGATACATATAATCTGAGGAATTTCATCAATGCGCGTTGCTCTTATAAACTTCCCAACAGGAGTTATTCTATCATCTCCCACACTGGCAAGTCTTGCCTTACCATCAGCTTCGGCATCTACTTTCATGCTTCTGAATTTATATACATAGAACTCTTTTCTGTTCTTAGTAAGTCTTATTTGTTTATAAAATACAGGGCCACCGTCATAAACCTTTATGGCTATGGCTGTAATAAGCATTATGGGACTTGCTACAACAAGCCCAAGGAGTGAAAGGAGTATATCAAAGAGCCTTTTAAGGGCAATATAGCCTATATCCTCAGAATTTCTCTCATAGACCATTACGGGGAGATTTGCCATCTGCATCTCCTTGGCATCACCAATAAGGTAGTCTCCAATATTAGGTCTTATATATACAGGAATATTCTTGGCTGCGCAGAACTTTAATATGGTATTTCGTGGCGTAGAATGAAGGCCACAGAGCATGAGGGCTTCCGGCATGGAATTATTTATATAATCTATGGTATTTTGTATATCATTATCAGCTACTATTTCATTTTGAAGCTTAAACTTCCAAGGAAGTTTATTAATAATAGTTAAACCGTTTTCCCTGGCATCTTCATTATCATAGATAAGAACTACTCTCTTGGCAGGATTAAGCTTATTAGAAATAATATTAGCAGCCCTTGACCAGATTACTGCTACTATAGAACAAATCAATGAATGAACCAAGATAGGAAGTACATTTGGAAGGTTTCTCTCAAGAAGCCATGCAATCAAATACATGAAAAAGCCTGTGGTTATAATAGAAACCACGGATGAATATATAACTTCACTGGTCCTTTTTAAATCAAATTCAAACACTCCGTATATTTTGGAAAGTCTCCAAAGAATACAGGCATATACAAGATATACAGCATAGTTACCCCTAGCATAGAAGGGAACATATACCTCTCCTGCATAATAGTTAACCCACATGGCTATAAATAGTGCTGTGCAGATTAAAATCCAGGACATTTTTATTATCAAAAAAACAATACCGTTATTTACAGCGGATTTGCTTTTATAAATTTCTAATTCATTTGTATATTTTTCACTTTTTACAAAATCCATTTTATCCCTTTACCTTAATAAAAAGGCTTACAGTTTATAATTGGGCCGGTAGATTACCACCGGCCCTTAACCACATGTTAGAGAAGCGATATCATGCATGATTTCCCATTTTCAGGATGGGTATCCTATATATCTTTTGATAAAGCGCTTTAATTATCTGATAACAATTGAGAAGGTTCCAAGATCTGTTAAAGATACATTAACCTTACCATTTGTTACAACTACGTCTGTAGCTGTGATTGTTCCATCCTGGTGGATCTGGTATACAGTTGCTGTTCTTCCGTCGTATTTATTACCTACTCCAAAAGCCTGCTTGATTACACCAAAATCAGAATTGATGGACTTTCCAGCCTTATAGAGACGAAGTTTTGTCTTAAGAACTACTGTGCCACCATTAAGGTTAGCATTTACATAGTCATTAAGAACCTTTGTAGCCTCTTCCTTTACAGGAGCTACTACAGCTGTCTCAACTGTACCAGGTACAGTTACCTCGCTGTAATTAACTGTGATTCTTGTAGAACCAACAGTTGCTGTACCCTCTTTCTTAGATGAGCTTGGTACTGCATAAATTGTATTACCAGCTGCAACTGTAGGGTTTGAATATGTGATAGCTGTGCTATCTGTGTTAGATGTAGATGAACTGTCTGCTGCAAATACTGTTGATCCGATGACCATAGCTCCTACGAGAGCTGCAGCAAGAACTGAAGTAAAGTTTCTCTTCATTGGTTAAATTCTCCTTTCCTCATAATCATGTGGTTTATATTAAATCCTTATAGGATTTAATACCTTAATAGGTTTCGCTTCTGCCACTAAAGGCAGCTTGAACAAGAAGTCTTGTTCCATCATCACTTATTCCTGACAGGGATATAATATTCCAGGTATCTATGGCCTGACTTTTTAAATTCTCATCAAGAACTGCTGTCATATCCCTTATAGCAAAAATGTCATTAATGTAAGTCTGATACTCTACATAATCGTAAAAGTTATATTTTACAAGAAGTCTTTCCGTATCATCTGTATTATATACGGCGAATATTTTATACTCTGTAACGTAATCGGGAGTATATACATATATATATGGATGTTCATTTAAGAAATTCACATCCATGTAATTTACAAGTTCTTCAAAGGGTTCTGCCTCATCCATATTAGCGTAGAGACAGGTTACAGGATCTGTAAAGGAGGTTTCATTTCCCATGTCCATACAGATACTGCCCTTTGTATCCTCAGCACCTGCAGCATCATGACATAAGTAATAATCATTACTATCTATTTTCTTAAGAACAGGACTATCTACATTAGTCCCTGGAATTACAATATAAGCACAAGTGTCAGGATTATCCGTTGTAAGAGCATCCCAGTCAACTTCCTTAGAAGATATATCTCCTTCAACACCTATATCTATGGTTGAAACAGGAGCAACGGCAACTTCTCCATCATCTAAGGAGTCAGGTAAGACTTCCTCTAAAGCAATTTGCTCCGACTCTTCTGTCTCTTCATCACTACTATCTGAAACTGACGCTGCAGCTTCTGCAGAAATTTCAGCTG
>JAILBM010000416.1 GCA_024680925.1 Butyrivibrio sp. | reverse complement strand
CTTTCTTCTATTTCCTATTTTTTACAGTTACCTTTCCCATTTTTCGCATTTGTGTCTGTAATTTCCAGTCAACCCTCTCTTCTATTTCCTATTTTTTACAGTTACCTTTCCCATTTTTCGCATTTGTGTCTGTAATTATCAGTCAACCCTTTCTTCTATTTCCTATTTTTTACAGTTACCTTTCCCATTTTTCGCATTTGTGTCTGTAATTTCCCGCCAACCCTTTCTTCTATTTCCTATTTTTTACAGTTACATTCCTCTTTTTATCGCATTTGAGTCTGTAATTTCCCGCCAACCCTTTCTTCTATTTTCAACTTTTTACAGTTACCTTTCCCATTTTTCTCATTTGAGTCTGTAATTTCCCGCCAACCCTTTCTTCTATTTCCTATTTTTTACAGTTACCTTTCCCATTTTTCGCATTTGTGTCTGTAATTTCCAGTCAACCCTTTCCCATTTTTCTCATTTGAGTCTGTACCCCTAGTTATTTTTCTTACATTATTTTTCTTACATTATTTTTCTTACATTATTTTTCTTACTTAACTTTTGTTTAAAACTTTACCTTTAATAAGCGATTTTATAATGCCCCTATATTGAGAGTATTAAAAGCAAATCTTTTACAAGACTTTTAAATCACATCTTTAGAAGCTGAATTTTAGAACTCCATCTCTCCGATCTTCAAAATTAGAAGTTGCATACTGAACACCTAAAATTATTACATTCTAAATAATGCTGTTCATTTACAATTAAGAACTGACCCGGATTGAGTTTACATAACAATATATGAGTCAGTTGACAATTCTATCCAAAAAAGACTTCGCAAATCTGAATTTTCATCAAATTTGCGAAGTCTCATATTAACCCTTTTAAGTTGTGACCATAGTTTATATAAATAACAATCCAAATTTATATTCACTACAGCTTTTTATAACCCTTTATTGCTAAACTACTGCCTGATTAGGCTCTGGTCCACTAAATATATTTAACATCTGCTGACCTTAAAATCAAAGTCAATATCGAATTCTGTCTCAATCCGCTAAATATATTTAGCACCTACAATTATTTATCACAAAACCTTTATTCAGTCTTGTTCTCGTCTGCTGCTTCAACTGAAGGAGCTGCCTTTACTTCATTCTCTCTCTTCTTGATAAAAGCATTGTAGCAGATAAGAAGGCAAAGAGCACCGATAACTACATCTGCAAGAATCATTATAATCTTCCATGGAGCCATTCCAGGATTATAATTCTCTTCATAGTATGCACGGCTATTAGCTACAACATAGAGAATATTCTTTGCAGCTGTTCTCATAGCCTGCTGAGCACCGTTTGTATCTCTGAACTGAACATCATTTGTCTGTGTAGGATAGTTAACAAGCATAAGGTCTGTACCATTTCTGATAGCCTGATCTGATGACATGTATCCATATACACCAAAGTAGTCAGTTTCTACAAATCCTTCAAAGCCCCACTCATCACGAAGTACTGTCTGAAGAAGCTCTGAGCATCCGCCTGCCCAACGGTTACCAATGTAGTTGAAAGAACTCATAACTGCAAGACATCCTGAATCCTTTACACAAGCTTCGAAAGGCTTAAGGTAGATTTCACGAATAGCCTGCTCTGTAGACCATGTGCAAAGCATATCACAACGGTTACCTTCCTGATCGTTAAGTGCAAAATGCTTCATGTAAGCATATACACCCTTATCCTGCGCACCCTTTACAGCATTTGCTGCAATATATCCGGAAATAACACCATCTTCTGAATAGTACTCGAAGTTACGTCCTGCAAAAGCTGTTCTGTGGATATTCATAGCTGGAGCATACCAACCTGATACATCCATTTCATCAGCCATCTTACCGATACTTGCACCAAATTCATATGCAAGATCCTTGTTCCATGTAGCTGCAATAACAACACCTACAGGGAATCCGATAGAACCAACACCTGTAAAGTTATTGTTGATAGAAGCAGGTCCATCACAGTCATTTGTACGAACCTTACCAATACTGTCAACTGAGTTTGTCTGATAACCACCAAGTGAAATGATTGCATTCATATCATCAAGTGTAAGCTGATCCATGAATGTATCCCACTGTGCATCATCCTTTGCAACGCCTACCATATCGATAAGCTGAAGACCATTGCTGGCACCTGTTGTAATAGCCTCAGCATTTGGATCTTCATCTGCTGCTGTTGCTTCTGCTGTAAGATAGTTACTGATGTTATAGAATGAAGCCTTATCATCAGCGCTCATCTCATAATTTGTAGGAGCTGCTGTTGCCTTATCATAGTTAGCAAATCCATCTGCTCTTGAAAGGTATTCAATATCGCCTTCAGCAAACTCAAACTGATTTGAAGCTGTTGTTACATCACTTTCTCTTCCGTTCTCACCTGTATATTCAATAGTTGAAGCTACAGAATATGTCTTGGAATCGATAACATTATGTGAATCTGTGTTAATTGAAATTTCGTAATCTCCGGCTTCAAGAACATATCCGCCTGCGCCTTCACTGTCATAAGATGCCATATCTTCAGCATCAAATGTAATTGTTACTGTTTCAGAAGCACCAGGCTCAATAATACCTGTCTTCTCAAACTGTACAAGATTTGCAGAAGCCTTTTCAATACCGCCGTTTGTATATGGAGGATTGTAATATACTTCAACAACATCCTTACCTGCTACACTACCTGTATTTGTTACTGTTACGTCAAATGAGATTGTTCCGTCAGACTCTGTGATTTCTCCCATGGTCTGCTCGAATGTTGTATAAGAAAGACCGTAACCAAATGGATACTGAACTGTCTTCTCATAATCAATGAGACCTTCAACTGCTGCTGTCTCATAGAATTTATAACCAACATAAATGCTTTCTACATAATCAATGAATGATACATAAGCTGTTGTCTCAGCTCCTGTAATGAAGCTTGTAGATGTATAAGCAAGATCATCCATATTTGTGTAGTTAAAGTCACCAAAGTTGTTCCACCAAGGTGTCTCTTCCATTTCATAAACGAAAGTATCTATAACCTTAGCTGATGGGTTAACTTCACCAGTTACGATTTCACCAAGTGCTGTCATACCAACGTGACCCTGACCTGCTGCCCAGAGAACACTCTTGATCTGTGAATAATCTTCAACAAATCCAAGCTCAAATGCATTGGCACCATTGTAAACAAGGATTACATTATCAAAGTTAGAACATACAAGATCAATCATTTCCTCTTCACGGTTTGAAAGCTGAAGATAATGATCACCTGCATCCCAGTCATTACCATCATTAAGAGTATCATCATAAGTAGCTGCTGTATAAGTTGTACCATCCTGATATGTTCCATCTACAACTGCTGTCATATTATTAGGAAGGTCAGCACCTTCACCACCTGAACGGCTGATAACGATCATAGCTGTGTCTGAATAAGCTTTTGCGTTAGCCATCATCTCATCTGTGTAAAGAGATACATTTGGTTCAGGAAGTGTCCAATCCTGTGCCCACATACCAACTTCTGGTCTGTCAGCCTTATAATTTGTATAGAAATCTGTAAGCTCTGAGTTAGTTTCAATTCCTGCATCTGCAAGAGACTGTAAAAGAGAAACTGTATCATAAGCATCGTTAAGTGCACCTGATCCGGCACCACCGAGGATTGGGTTAATTGAAGCCCAACCAAATACATTAAGTTTTGAACCTGATGCTACAGGAAGAAGATTGTCATCATTCTCAAGAAGAGCGATACCTTCTTCAGCGATCTTAACAGCAAGTTCACTTGCTTCGTCAGATGTTTCATCTGAAATAGTTCCACTACCTGATACAAGATCAAGCATAGTGCTCATAGGACCTGTACAGATCATATTCACACTTGTTGCTACACCTATAAGCATTGCTATAAGTGCGCAGCCTCTAATCCTTCTCTTAAGAGGATTACCAAGCTTCATCACCGCGATTGTGATCACAAGCCATAATGCAAGAATAATGCCTATAGCGATCAAATACGGTTTAATTGTCGTCAAGACGTTAACGACGTCATCCCAGTTAATTGCTAACATAAATTTGTTGCCTCCCTTTTATGTTGTTGTGCAGATTGCTCTGCCATATGGTTATCCGTCTCATAAACCTCTTCAGTCTTTAAGACGGGTGTGCCCTAAAAAACACTTCTTTAAATCAGTTCTTCTTTGCCTCTCCTTCAGGGAAGATTATCTTATTTACAAAGAAGAAGATTACCATTGAAATACCACCGTTAAGTACTACTGTTCCAATGTTATAAACAAAATCCGGAACAAAATGTCCTGCAACTGCTACCCATACGCAGTTGATTGAGTTAACGATACATGTAATAACTACAAATGCCAGCAGGTACCAAAGACCCTGATATAAAATGTTACCCTTACTTCTAAATACAAAGCTTCTCTGAATTGGGAAGTTTACACATTCACCAATTACCATAGCCACCATATACGCCCAGAAATATCTCATACCGCCACTGGCCTGATCGTAACCTATGATGTTCCACAAAAACTCGATTCCAAATAAATTAACAGGAATTCCCGGCCAGCCGTAATCTGTTTCAGGCATAAATGAAAATGCCTTTGGAAGGAACTGCAGTATTATGTACTTAAATACTGTGATCAGATTACTTACTATTACAAATAATCCGCCTTCCCTTATCCATTTGGCAGCCACCGGATGTTTCTCGGCAAAACTATTCCAAAAATTCACTTTTTCTTACCTCCTTACAATTTTTTCAAATAACCTGATTGTTTTATATAAATATCAAAAGTTAATCTTTTTTAGCACCAATCTTTTTCTCATATTTCTTATTGGCACTGCTGTTCTTGAAATAGCCCCCTATGACTTTTCCAAGTCCGCCAAAGAAATGACCGTTTACAATATCAAGTATTCCGTTAACCATATCCATGCTTACTGCACCGCCTGTCATCTTAGCCATAGCTCTGAAAGGCATATTGTATATGAAAAGAATATTCAGATCAGGCTTGCCCTCTTCCTCAGATTTCTTTTTCATATTTGTAAGCTTCTTATAAACAAATCTTGCAATTCCGCTCTTAGCATAGTAGAGCTGGCATATAGCATCGTTTGGTCCAAGCTGTCCGCTCCACTTTCCGCTTGGAATTGAATATCCCAGGAGCTCTTCAAATTCGCTGTCAGGTACTTCCTGAATATTTCCGCTGTAATAATGCTCCATATGATTTGTGTAATATGGATACTGCTCTGTGGTTCCTGCAACATGAAGCATACCGCTTACTCTGATATCCATACTGCTGCTGCCGAC
>JAILBM010000402.1 GCA_024680925.1 Butyrivibrio sp. | reverse complement strand
ACATAGAGGAACTTATCTGTGTCATTTTCATGTGTGGATGTATCTGAAGTCATATCATGACCTGTCCATGAGCAGTGGTCAAGCCAGAAGTTATTACCATCAGAAATGTACATCTGAATATCATCATTTTCATTGATGCTTACATCATGAGAGAAGGTGATATTTTTATATATATTATTTCCTGAAGAGGAAATATTTCTAAAGTGGATATTGTAAAGGGTGTTGGCACTGTAAGAACCTATAAAGGTCTTATTGGAACCAACTGATACCTTTGTAAGTGAGCTTGCAGAAATACTGCTGCCGATAACGATTGTATAAGCAGTTGATCCGGAAGCATAGCTTTGAAGCTCTGAAAGGCTTGTTACTGTTACAACCTTACCAAACACACCACCTGTAACAGAAGCTTTTTCACTTCCGTTCATATCAAGACTGTATCCGGCAAAACCTTCTGCGCCATAGGAATTTACTCTAAAGCATTGAGTGCTTGATCCTGAATAGGAGCTCAAATAATAGCTGCTTCCTGACAGGGTAAGGGCAAGAGAAGAGTTGTTATAGCTTACAATCTTGTAATTTAAGGCATCACCGTTTGTATCTGTTTTTACTGATGCAATTTTCCAGTATTGAGCCTTGCTTCCTGATGTTACAGAAGCAGTAGTTACAGCCTGACCGCTGCTTATAGTATTTCCTGAAGGTGTAAGGCAGTATCCGGTAGCTACGTTGATGATTCTGTATACTCCTGATGCAACATAACTGAGTACCCATCTGTTACTTGTAGATGAAGAACTGTTTGTAGTAGCTGTTCCGCCATCTGTTGAGCTTCCGGTTACATAGTAACCATCTGAGCAGTTAACAAATTGAAGCTGCTGCTGAGGATAAGAAGAATCTACGGCATTTGTTGTACTTGAGGAACTTGAACTACTTGAAGAGGAACTTGAGCTGCTGGATGAAGAGGAGCTTGAACTTGAAGAAATAGCTTCAAATACAAACTGCTGGCAGGCAAGACCGTTATAGGTCCATGTGCTGATATTGCCGCCATCAGAAGTTGACCATCCATATACATCAACCGCCTGAGTATCACTGCTGCATTTTGTTGTAAGGCAGTATACACTGTCAGTGCCGGTTTCCACTACTTTGAAAATCTGTGCATCGTATCCGTTGGCATCGCAGATATCAATATTGGTGCCATCGCTGGATCCGCCGTAGTAAACATCAAGCATACGACCACCACTCATACCATTGGTCAGGGTTATATAATTGCTTCCCTGATTGGTAACATACCATCTCTGGCGCTTGTCACCGGTACCTGTTCCCTGAGCAACGTTTCCAAAGTTTACATCATTATCATCTTCAACTTCCATGTATAACTGACTGTTTACATTTTTGATATAATACCAGCCATCTGTTAAGAGATAGCTTGAAGAACTTGATGAAGAACTAGTGGTTGTAGAACTTGAAGAAGAGCTTGAGCTGCTGGGCCAGGAAGCTTCTTCAAAGTACCAGATCTGATTATCAGATCCCTTATATGTGTACTGAATTACATTAGCACCTGTTGTTGTTTTAGCACCGGTTACATCAAGACAAGATGCAAAATCTGTTACCTGAGTAGCAATGTAATAGCCACTGTTTGAATCTGCAGCAATGATATCAAAATTCTGCGCAGAATAACCGTTATTTGTATAGATTTGGATGTTTGTACTATTAGAAGTGGATCCGTTTGCCACGTCAAGAGATATTCCCCCCGTCATATCTGTTGCCGGATGCAAACGATAATATCCTGTAGAACTGTTTTGCTCCAGAATCCATCTCTGACCTAGAGAACCTGTTCCTGTAGCCTGAACTACATTGGCTCCATCAGAAGATGAGTCGTCTTCAACTGTGAGGTAAAGTCCACTGTTTTTGTTCTTGATATAGTAGATATTACCTGATTCCGGTGTGGTTGCTTCTGCATGTGACGTAATTGATGGTGACACAAACAGAGAACAAGCCATCATAGCAGCGCCTGCCAGAAGCGCTGCCACGCGTTTCATTGTTCTTTTCATACTTTTTTCCTCCATGCTTTATAAGTTTATTACTGACCCCGATACCAATATTTATAGCAATGGAAAGCAATATTTGCAATGTTTTTGACAATAATTGCACAGAGAAAAAACACCGAAAAAATTGTGCAGGTTTCCTAAAAAAGAAAACTATATTTGAAATGTGTTTGGGTATTAATTACAAAATAACCTGTCGTAGGAAACGACAGGCTATTGATAAAGGCTTATTCTTTTTCGATTTCGGGCATTTGCGTAACGGAATCATTTGTAGTAAGGAAAATGAATTCTGTTACATCCTCAGCTGTGGAAATATAATATATTTCCCCGTCATCGGCTATGAATGTGTAGGAATCATAGGTAAATCCATGGGGAGCAACAGCTTCATAGTAGGTTCCTGTTTGAATAGAGCCATCTGCAAAGGTCGCAGTGCTTTTTGATACTGTAAGGACTCCATAAAGAAGGGTATTTTCAAAACAGTCTGTATAATCAAGACCGCCTTCATCAAGCATGGTTTTAATGGTTTCTATTTGCTCATCGGTGAAATTGTTCTCTATTACATCTGCATCGGTGTACTGAGGCTCATCCTGAGTATAATCTCCTATGGAGGTTACATCATCGCCCATATTTCCTGCGCCGTGCTGAATAATTTTCATATTCCCGTCTTCAATGGAAAAAAGATAAAGTGTTTCATAATCTTCATCTAAGACAAATAGCTTGTTATCACCTATATAATAGCCGGTTGCATTGTTAATGCTTCCCACATTACCGTAATCATAAAAGAAACCGCTAACATTAGCTGTATTATCATCATTTTGTCTGATGGTTACAGTAGCAAAATCACCTGTTACGCAATTTGTCCTTTGCCATTTTCCGGAGAACAGATCCTGAGAAACCTCTGTGGCAGAGGCTTTTAATTCATCAAGAGATGTTTGCTCAGGAATTGTATCGGAGGATTCTGTTAAAAGCGATTCA
>JAILBM010000321.1 GCA_024680925.1 Butyrivibrio sp. | reverse complement strand
AAGCATATGAAGATTCAGATCAGTATCAACATAAGCTACTCCCTGGGAAGTTCCAAAGAAAATGGTTCCATCAGCGTTTTCTACTATAGACTGAATCATGAGAGAACTCAGTCCGTCTGCTTTTTTGTAATATTTGACACTGTCCTTTTCAACAAGCACTGCTCCCGCATCATTGGTTCCTACCCATAGCCTTTGCTTTGAATCCACAAACAGACTTCCAACATTGGAGGTTCCCTTATAGGATCCCACTGAACTGAAATCATTACCGTCATAGCTGATAAGCCCGCTATAGCAGCCAATCCAAAGAAAACCATCTTCAGTTTCAACGATTGCATTAGCTTCTGACGTAGGAAGACCGCTGGTATTGTCATATAACACCGCAGAATACCCTTCCCCCTGTCCAATTATGTCTGAAACAGTGGTGTTATCTTCACTTGCTGCCGCATATGCAGTTTTTGGAGAAGTAAATATAAAGAGTAGCGCCACTATTGCCATTAACAGGCCGGCAACATATACATAAATTTTTCGTCCCATAATCATCCTAAATAATTGTATTTATATATTAAAAACTTCTAATAATCCAAACTGTCTTCGTTCAACAAAAAGTCAAATAATCCCATGATGGTTATACCTTGGTCATTTCTCCACACCGGAGTATTTCCACTTGTAATTATTATCTTTTTAAAAGAATCAGGTATTTTAATAAGCGATGCTTGTTCCTGTTCTATTTTTGCCTGGTTTGGTAACGCATATGCAGATTGGATATAATATCGTTTACTGCCCTGGTTAACAACAAAATCTACTTCTAATTGTTTACGTACCTTTTTTCCATCCTCATCAATTCTTATTTCAACAACACCCACATCCACTTTGTATCCTCTGTAAATCAATTCATTGTATATAGCATTCTCCATTAAGTGTGTCTCTTCAAATTGACGAAAATTCAAAAGAGCATTTCTCAATCCCAAATCTGTATAATAGTATTTGGAAGGTGTACCTATATATTTACGCCCTTTAATATCATATTTTTCAACCTTTTGTATAAGAAAACTTTCTATAAGATATTTTAAATAATTAGATATTGTCGGCATTGAAACCAGCTTATCGCCATTACTGTTAAATGTATCTGATATTTTTTGAGCATTTGTCAGAGAGCCTATGGCTGAAGCAATAACTTTCATTAATGTCTCCATGCCTGAAGCTTCTCTTATTTCATATCTTTCAACAATATCTCTTATATAAATCTCAGAATTTAATCTCTCAAGATACGCCTCTTTAGATTCATTGTCCGGTTCTGACAAAATATGAGGCAACCCACCATAGAATAAATACTCTTGCCATGCATCGTATTTATCTTTTCCGGATGCCGGATAATATTCAGAAAACGACAATGGCGCAATATGTATTTCATCACCACGACCTCTAAATTCAGTTAATATATCAGAAGATAAAAACTTTGAATTGCTTCCCGTTACGTATACATCAACATTCTTCTTTCTAAGCAATCCATTTAAGACTCCGTAAAGTCTGATTGGAACATCAGGATTTTTCATTTCTTCCTTACTAATCGCATATTGTGCTTCATCTATGAAAATATAATAATGCCTGTTTGAATCAGTTATTTTACTTTTGATGTACTCGGATAATTTTTGAGGATTACAGCATTCAATATAGTCATCATCATCTAATGGAACAGATATTATACAATCTTTAGAAACACCTTCTTCAATAAGGTAATCATAAAATAGATTAAAAAGCAGATATGACTTACCACATCTTCTAATTCCGGTAATAACTTTAATCAATCCATTATTTCGTTTACTAATAAGCTTATTTAAATAGTTATCTCTTTTAATCTCCATAGCGACTCCTATTTTAGATTTCTGGCTTTATTACCATTTTTCTAAAGTATATTCTAAATATAGCATCTTTACAAGCCTTATTTTAGAAAATCGGTAATTTTACCGTTTTTAAAAAATATATCCAATTAATAGTAATTATAACAATAGAACAATACTGCCGGGAATTCCCGAAGTGCCTCCCTATTTATAAATTAATCATGGAACCTGACACCTTGGCCCATCCCTACCGAAATATCGAATTATGTAGTATAGTAATGGCATATTAGATATAATAACAAATGGCAAATTCAGTATTTAAAAACGAGGTAGGAAGATGAAAAATATAACTCTTGGCACAACCGGCATAACTGTGCCGCAAAATGGCTTTGGTGCCTTACCTGTACAGCGCTGTGATTTTGATATGGCAGTCAAGATTCTCAGAGCAGCTAAGGAAGGCGGCATGAAATTTTTTGATACTGCTCACGGATATAGTGACAGTGAGGAAAAAATTGGTCTTGCCTTTGGCGAAAATGATATGAGAAAAGACATTTTCATAGCTACAAAAACTCCGGCTAAAACTCCGGAAGATTTCTGGAAAGACTTGGAACTATCTCTGGAACGCATGAAAACTGACTATATAGATATATATCAGTTCCATATGGCAGACAGATGCTTTAAACCCGGAGATGGAACCGGAATGTATGAATGTATGCTTGAAGCAAAGGCTCAGGGCAAAATACGCCATATCGGTATTACAGCACATAAAATCGGTGTTGCCCGTGAAGTAACCGAATCCGGCCTTTATGAGACATTACAGTTCCCATTCTCATACCTTGCAGGCGAACAGGAACTTGATCTTGTAGAACGCTGCCGCAAAAATAACATGGGCTTTATAGCCATGAAAGGACTGGCAGGCGGACTTATCAGCAACTCCACTGCTGCCATGGCTTACATGACTCAGTTCGACAATGTTATCCCTATCTGGGGAATTCAGCGTATGTCTGAGCTTGAGGAATGGCTTGCCTTCATGAATGAGACACCATCTATGACAGATGAAATAAGAGCCTTTATAGAACATGAAAAAACAGAGCTTTCAGGCGATTTCTGCAGAGGCTGCGGCTACTGTATGCCATGCCCGCAGGGAATCCTGATCAATAACTGTGCAAGAATGTCTCTTATGCTTAGACGCGCACCTTCGGAAAGCTGGCTTTCAGAAAAATGGCAGATTGAAATGAAAAAAATCGAAACCTGCCTCCACTGTGGTAAGTGCTCCAGTCACTGCCCATACGGATTAGATACTCCTGCCCTTCTTCAGAAAAACTATGAAGACTATAAAAAAGTTTTGGCCGGAGAAGTTAGTGTTAAATAACTGCGCTTACATCTAAATAAACATAAAATAATACACCCTCCGTATTAGGTCTATTTAAAACCAATACAAAGGGTGTATATTTTTGCTCGTTTAAAGCCAATGAGTCATGGAACCATGCACCCTGGCTCATTTCGCCAGATATCTTCGAAGGTCGTAAAGAAGGGATGTCATGGTATCTCTTCCCATGTTGTATACTCTCTTTATTTCTTCGGGATTATGTTCAATGCTTCCGATATTAAGGGCCTTAGGCGGTCTGATTACAAAAAGCTCTCCCGCAAGCTCTTTCTGCTTAATGTATTTTGTAGTATTGTTATATCTTATATGTCTTACCTTGATATCCTCAATCATTTCAGGATAGTTCTTGTAGATAACCTTCATCAGCGGAAGAAATTTATTTGGCTTTTTAACAAAATCCACAGGCTGAGTAAGTATTACCACATTTTTGTTAAATCCCTTGTGTTCACAGTATTTGATAGGTATAGAATCTGATATTCCGCCATCAAGAAGCTTTTTGCCATCAACCTCTATAACCTTGGAAACAATAGGCATTGAAGCCGATGCCATAAAATAATACATGTCCTTATCCATTCCGGTAGTAAATTTATGATAAAAAGGACGTCCTGTTTCTATATCGGTACATACAGCATAAAATTCCATCGGGTTTTTGGTAAACTCTTCAAAATCAAGGAGATCCAGCTCATAAGGAATTGTTTTATAACAGAACTCCGCGCCATAAATATCACCCGTTTTCAAAAGAGATCTAAAGCTGGCAAATCTCCAGTCTTTACAATACTTTGTAGTATATCTGAGCACTCTTCCGGGTTGTCTTGACTTGATATTACATCCAAAAGCCGCTCCTGCAGAAACACCAAAGGCACCATCAAAGGTAATGCCGTTTTCCATCATTACATCTATAACACCTGCGGTAAAAAGGCCTCTCATAGCCCCGCCTTCCATTACAAGGCCTGTCTTTACTTTTTTATCCGTCTTCTCTTTATTTTCCATATATAGATCACCATATTCCTAAAATTTTTGAACTAAAAAATATATAGTCTATTCTATACAAAAAAAATCTTTCATACAAGTGCAAATCCCGCACTATATGAAAGATTTAATAAAATTACCATTTCTTCATAGGGCAATGAACATCTGTCTTAAGCGCCCGTATTTCCACATAACAGCCGCATTTAAGGCAGGTTGCTTCTAATAATCTGTCACAATCCCTGCAAACAGAAAGCCTTTCATCATATTTTGCATCCGAAGCCAGTTCTGCTTTAGAAAGAAGCGCACGTGTTTTTTGCACGTGCGCATATACATCTTCTTTACCTGCAATTTCATTCAGTAAACATCTTTTGCAGTTACTCATGCAAGTGTTACCTCAAAGGATGCTACAGAGTTCTTAGGAAGTTTTGCTGTAAAGCTTTCTCCATCTTCTGAAAGAGTTGCTTTAATGTCTTTAAGACCTACTACATCAGGCTTTTCAAAGCAGTTATAATCGCCCATATCTCCTGTTACTACCTGTCCTGTAACTTCTGTTCCCTTAAGACCTGATAACATAACGTTGACGTCTGCCTCTTCACTTTCAGAAAGGTTAACAACAGATACCAGTACCTTTCCATCCTTTTCACTGGCAGATACACTAAGACGAGGAACCTTAAGCTCTTCATCCTCATTAAGAATATCTGCATCAACATAGCTTTCAAGCTGCTTTGCATCCATATGTTTCTTGTAGAGGTAATATACATAGTAAGTTGGTGTAAGAACCATCTTTTCTCCCTCTGTAAGGATCATAGCCTGCAAAACATTTATCATCTGAGCAATATTGGTCATTACAACCGTATCGCAATGGTTATTGAATATATTAAGATTAATACCTGCAAGGACAGCATCTCTTAAGGTATTCTGCTGATACAAAAATCCCGGATTCGTTCCGTCCTCAACATCAAACCATGTACCCCATTCATCAACGATAAGACCTATCTTATGATCCTTTGTCTCATACTGCTTGATAATGTTACTATGGTTTTGAACCATTTCTTCCATGGCAAGGGTTCTGTGAAGTATTCTGTAATATTCATCCTTAGTAAAGCCTGTAGCCTTACCCTTATTATTCCATTCGTAAGTAACTGTATAGTAATGGAAGGTGATGGCATCAATCATCTGACCTGCACGCTCGCAAACTGTCTTTGTCCAGTTATAGTCTGGACCGTTACTTCCTGAAGCAATCTTATAAATAGGATGCTCATTATCATAATTTCTCATATAAGTAGAGAACTTTCTGGCTTCATCGGCATAGTATTCTGCCTTCATATTGCCGCCGCAGCCCCATGCTTCATTACCAATTCCCCAGTATTTAACATTCCATGGATCCTGACGACCGTTTTCACGTCTTAAATTAGCCATTGGAGAGATACCACCCATATTGCAGTACTCAATCCAGTCAGATAATTCCTGAACTGTTCCGCTTCCGACATTTCCGGAAAAATACACATCACAACCCAGCTGCTGGGCAAATTCCATAAATTCATGGGTTCCAAAGGAATTATCCTCTGTAACACCGCCCCAGTTAGTATTTACGATTGTCTTTCTGTCTTTTTTAGGACCAATTCCGTCTTTCCAATGATAAGTATCGGCAAAGCATCCGCCCGGCCAGCGTACAAGAGGAACCTCGATGTCTTTAAGAGCTTTCATAACATCTTTTCTAATACCGTTTACATTAGGAATATTGTCCTCATCCTTTACAAATATTCCCTCATAAACGCAGCGTCCCAGATGTTCTGTAAACTGACCATATATATTTTTATTTATGGTACCTTTGCTGACTTTGCCATTGATAATAATGTGATTCATTATTGTTACCCCCGATAATAGTCTTAGTTGTTAATAATTACCTGTATCTTGCATACGGTAACGTCACATCTTTCATACTACTATTTGAAGCCATATAAAACAATGATAGTTTCTGCTAAAAATGGAACAAATCTGCTTAAATCCATTAAGCCTGAAGTTTCTTAATTCTCCCCAGCTCTCTTCCTACCATGATACCGGAAACTGTAGCTGCTGCCAGATCTGCCACCGGTCCTGCATACATGATTCCGTCAATCCCCATAAATAAAGGCAATATAAGAATAAGTGGCAGAAGAAATATAATCTGCCTGGTAAGGGACAAAAATGTACCCGTCTTAGCCTTACCGATTGAAGTAAAAAAGTTAGAGGTTATAGGCTGCAGGAAATTTAAAAATGTAAAGAATAAAAATATATGAAAGTAATTCACAGCAAATTTGTAATACAGTTCATTTTCACCTTTTCCGAATATACTTATGATCTGCATAGGGAATATCATAAACAAAAGCCATGCTATTTCCGCCATTACAGCTCCGACAGATATTGTTTTAAGATAAGCCTCTCGCACCCTCTTATAATTTTTTGCTCCGTAATTAAAGCTTGAAATAGGCTGAAGTCCCTGGGACATACCTATTACAAAGGACATGAACACGGAGTTGACTTTAGTAATAATACCAACCACCGCAATCGGAGTCTCAGCACCGTATTCAGAATTAATTCCATAATGACGAAGGGAATTGTTCATAACGATCTGAACCAGCATCATGGCCAGCTGATTGCTGCATGGGGCCATTCCAAGAGACATTGGTCTTAAAATGTATTCTTTTTTGAGCTTTAAATCCTCTATCCCAAGTTGTACGGTTTTTCCATGTGAAAGATACCAGATTGCCATGCTTCCGGATACATACTGTCCTATTACAGTAGCAATAGCAGCTCCCTGCATGCCCCATCCAAGACCGAATACAAAAATGGCATCAAGGACAGTATTTATAACAGCTCCCGAAAGGTTACATATCATACTGATCCTTGGTCTTCCGTCTGCCCTTATAAGATGACCGCCTGTAGAGGTAAAAATAAGCATTGGAAAACCTATGGCAGTTATTCTTGTATATTCCATTGCATAAGGAAGAATAGCAACGGAAGAGCCGAAAAATATAAGCATAGGTCTTAACAATATCTCTGCAATTACAGCAAGAACAATACCACATAAAATACTTATAACTGCAGAATTTCCCATGTAATGCTTTGCCTTTTCTCTATTTCCTTCTCCCATGGCAAGATTAAAGGCACTGGCACCGCCAATACCAAATAGAAGTGCTATGGCTATACAGGATATTGAAAGAGGAAATGCAATGTTGGTTGCGGCATTTCCAAGCTCACCAACCTTTTGTCCTATAAAAAACTGATCCACAATATTATACAAAGATCCCACAAGCATAGATATTATGCTTGGCACCGCAAATGAACGTAGCAGCTTTTCAACAGGTGCTACTCCAAGAGGATTTTTATTAGTGTTTTCAATATTTGCCATTATTTCACCATTACCT
>JAILBM010000289.1 GCA_024680925.1 Butyrivibrio sp. | reverse complement strand
AAATTCAACGCCTTCTATAGATGGCTATTGCATGCCTGCTGAATATGAGCCTCATGAAGGAACTATTATGATATGGCCTGTAAGACCAGGAAGCTGGGGCAAGGATCCTTCAAAGGCACAGGAAGCATTTAAGAATATATTCAGAGAAATCACAAAGAGTGAGAAACTTTTTTTGCTTGCAGATAAAGATCACTATTTTGAAGCTGCAAAATGTGTCAGAGATCTTGAAAGAGCCTGCGTTTTGGAAATACCTTCAAATGATTCCTGGGCAAGGGATGTTGCCCCAACCTATGTCAAAAACGATCTTGGGGATGTAAGAGCAATAAACTGGGAATTTAATGCCTGGGGCGGCACTGTAGACGGTCTTTATGCAGACTGGTCCCTTGATAATAAGGTTCCTGAAAATATAAGTAATCTTATGGGAACAGATATGTATGATGCATCTCCCTTTGTACTTGAGGGAGGCAGTATTCATACAGACGGTGAAGGAACAGCCATGGTTACTGAGAGCTGCCTTTTAAGTAAGGGCAGAAATCCTGAACTTAGTAAGAGACAGATAGAAGACAGGCTAAAGGAATATCTTGGTGTAACAAAGGTTTTATGGCTACCAAGAGGCATATATATGGATGAAACCAATGAACATGTTGATAATGTATGTGCCTTTGTGGGAAAGGGACAGGTAGTACTTGCAACTACAGATAATAAAGAGGATCCACAATACGAGCTTTCAAAAGCTGATCTTGAATACCTTGAAAATGAAACTGATGCCAAGGGGCGAAAGCTTATAGTTTATAAGCTGCCGATTCCGGATCATCCTGTTCTTGTAACAAAAGAAGATGTTTCTTCTTTTGTTTTTGAAGAGGGTGAGGATGTAAGGCAGGAGGGTGAAAGACTTGCCGCAAGCTATGTAAACTTTTATTTTACCAATGATGAAGTGCTTGTTCCTGCCTTTGGCAAAGCTAATGAAGAAAGTGATAACAGAGCTGCCGAAATACTTCAGGGAATTTGTAAAACGAGAAAGGTTGTACAGATTCCGGCGAGACAGATACTTTTGGGAGGAGGCAATATACATTGCATAACTCAGCAGGTGCCTCTTTCTAAGCCTTTTTTTAAGAAAAATATGATGAGGTTTGAATAATATGAGTAAAGTTAAAGTGGCTGCATTGCAGTTTAGCTGCAGCAGAAATGTAAAAGACAATATTGATACTGCTATAAGGCTTGCCAAAAAGGCTGCTGAAGCCGGCGCTAAGATAATTCTTTTACCGGAGCTTTTTGAAAGACAGTACTTTTGTCAGGAAAGACGTTATGATTATTATGATTTTGCTAAAGAAACAGATGAAAATGATGCTGTAATAGCCTTTAAAAAGCTTTGCAGAGAACTTGAAATTGTAGTGCCTGTAAGCTTTTATGAAAAGGACGGTAATGTGTTGTATAACACAGTCTGCATGATTGATGCTGATGGTTCAAGCCTTGGAATATATAGAAAAACTCATATTCCTGACGATCATTTTTATCAGGAGAAATTTTACTTTACTCCCGGAAATACGGGTTTTAAGGTGTTTAAAACCCGATATGGCAATGTAGGGGTAGGTATTTGCTGGGATCAGTGGTTTCCTGAAACAGCCAGATGCCTTGCTATTCAAGGTGCAGATATAATTTTGTATCCTACGGCTATCGGGTCAGAACCTATACTTAAGGTGGATTCTTCTGGACACTGGATGAGAACTATGCAGGGGCATTCCGCAGCCAATGTTATTCCTGTTATGGCAGCCAACAGATTTGGTCTTGAAGAGGTAGAGCCTTGTGAAGAAAATTCCGGTCAGAAATCAGCCCTGGAATTTTATGGAAGAAGCTTTATTACAGATTCGACCGGTGATATTATAGTAGAAGCTTCAAGAAGTTCGGAGGAAGTAATTACAGCAGAGTTTGACTTTGATCAAATCAGACAGGACAGACTTTCCTGGGGGCTTTTCAGAGACAGAAGACCTCATATGTATGAAGATATCACAAGATGATTTTGATTTAGTATACATTTAATTTGGACTATAAATATAAGTCAAAATGTAATTGTAAAATAATTCTTTTAATTTTATTAATATTGTATTATAATGTGGTTTCTGAGTTTATGAAAAAGTAAAGGAGCGGGTACATTAGTACTAAAGTGTTTATCCTATGACATTATTCGAGGGAATTAAAGACGGCGTTTATCTTGTTAAGCGCTTGAATTTTGATGAAAAAATCGCTAAGGACAGACTCTCATGTATGGGTGTAAAGGCCGGAAGCAAGGTTACGGTTTTGAATAAAAAAGAAACCGGTGGTCTTATAATTCAGCTTGATAATAAGCAGATCGGTCTTTGCAGAAATTTTGCAGATGGTATTGAAATCGAAGAGGTTTCATAATTTTTAAAATTTAATTCAGGAGTAGAAAAATGGTAAAGATCAGAACAAGATACGCACCAAGTCCTACAGGAAGAATGCATGTAGGTAATTTAAGAACAGCCCTTTATGCTTATCTTATTTCTAAGCATGAAGATGGTGATTATATTTTAAGAATTGAAGATACAGACCAGGAGAGATTTGTAGAAGGCGCTACAGAGATCATCTATAAGACTCTTAAGGATACAGGCCTTATTCATGATGAAGGTCCGGATATCGGAGGACCTGTAGGCCCATATGTTCAAAGTGAGAGACAAGCTGCAGGTATTTACATGCAGTATGCAAAAGAACTCGTTGAAAAAGGTGAGGCATATTACTGTTTCTGTACACCTGAGAGACTTTCTACTTTAACACAGGTTATAGATGGTAAGGAAATAAATGTCTATGACAAACACTGTCTGCACTTATCCAAGGAAGAGGTTGAGAAAAATCTTGCTGAGGGTAAGCCTTTTGTAATAAGACAGAATAACCCGACTGAGGGTACAACAACCTTCCATGATGAACTTTACGGAGATATTACCGTTGATAATAAAGAACTTGATGACATGATTCTTATTAAGTCAGACGGTTATCCAACATATAATTTTGCCAACGTTGTTGATGATCATCTTATGGGAATCACTCATGTTGTTCGTGGTAATGAATACATTTCTTCATCACCTAAGTACAACAGACTTTATGATGCCTTTGGATGGGAAGTTCCAAAATACATTCATTGTCCTCTTATAACAGATGAGGATCATCATAAGCTTTCCAAGAGAAGTGGACATTCTTCTTTCGAGGATCTTATTGAACAGGGATTTTTGGCTGAGGCAGTAGTAAACTTTGTAGCTCTTCTTGGATGGTCTCCAGACGACAATACAGAGATAATGAGTCTTGATGAGCTGGTTAAGAAGTTTGATTACACAAGAATCAACAAGTCACCTGCTGTATTTGACTATACTAAGCTTCGTTGGATGAACGGAGAATATATTAAAGCTATGGACAAAGACAAGTTCTATGAGCTTGCCCTTCCATACATGAAGGAAGCTGTTAAAAAAGATGTTGATTTCACTAAGATAGCAGATATGATCCAGTCCCGTATTGAAATCTGGCCTGATATCTATGATATGATTCACTTCTTTGAGGAACTTCCTGAATATGATATCGATATCTATACACATAAAAAGATGAAGACCAGTGCAGAGACTTCTCTTGAAGTATTAAAGGAACTTCTGCCAATATTTGAAGCTCATACTGATTACAGCAATGATGCTCTTTATGAGGTTGTTAAGAAGTACATAGAAGAGAAGGGTTATAAGAACGGATACGTTCTCTGGCCTCTCAGAATTGCTGTTACAGGAAAGGCAATGACTCCATGCGGAGCTACAGAAGCTATGGAGATTCTTGGCCATGATGAAACAGTAAACAGAATTAAAAAAGGAATAGAATTACTTGAAAAATAATACCCGGCTAAAGGGTAATGCTGCTCAGATGCTTGCAATAAAGCATGTAAACGGTCCGGCTCTTGTTGTAGCCGGGCCCGGTAGCGGCAAAACCTTTGTTATCATTGAAAGGATCAGGTACCTTATAGAAAGCGCAGGTATTGATCCATCTAACATTTTGGTAATCACGTTTACCAAAGCTGCTGCAATTGAAATGCAGCAAAGATTTTTTAAATTAACCGATTCCGGTTACCCGGAGGTTGCATTCGGCACCTTCCATTCCATTTTTTACAATATACTTAAGTTATCCGGTAATGCCTATGATATCAGGCTTATTTCTGAAATTGAAAAATATAAAATCCTTGAAAATATACTAAAGGGTATTAAGAGTAAAATACCTTTAAATTCTTCTTTTTCAGAGGATTATGAAATTAATGGTGATGTTATAAAGAATATTCTTTCTGAAATAAGCAGAATCAAAAATGAAGGCACAGGACCTAAAGATTGTAATGAAAGTATTGCCTTTAGTAAATATTTTGAGGAAATATTCAGTGAGTATCATGCCCAGATGAGAGAGCTTGGTAAGATTGATTTTGACGATATGATTTCAAAATGTTATCAGATGCTTTTAAAGCAAAAAAGTGAGCTTGATAAATGGCAGGAAAGATTTAAGTATATACTGGTAGATGAAGCTCAGGATATAAATAATGCACAGTGGCAGCTGATTGATCTACTATCCGAAAAATATCGTAATCTCTTTATGGTTGGTGATGATGACCAGTCTATTTATGGCTTTAGAGGCTCAAAGCCTGAAATTCTTATAGATTTCGAAAAAATTATTCCTGAATGTAAAAAAATATTTTTGGATGTTAACTATAGATGTGCACCTAAAATTTTATTGGATTCCCTGAAAGTAATAGAAGATAATAACATCAGAATTAAAAAGAATATTAAAGCGGGCAGTGACTATGATGGTCAAATTGACTACAGCAGTTTTTATGATTTTGAAAGTGAAATAAAAGCTATCACAAGCTTTATAAATAATCAAAAGGACACATCAAATATTGCAATTTTATTCAGAACCAACAATCAGGCTGCTAAATACACTCAAACCCTTATGGGACTTGGAGTAGAGTGCTACGTAAAGGAGAAGGTTAAATCCTTTTATGAAGAGGAATGCATTAAGGATATGCTGGCATATCTGAAATTTGTATATCTGGGCGGCAGACGCAAGGATTTTCTAAGGATCATGAATAAACCTGTAAGATATATAAAAAGAGAGGCTATTCCCGGAGATATTGTAAATAAAAATGATTTGTTTAAGTATTATGCGGGAAATTTTAATATGCAGGATAAATTGCAGCGCTTTTTTAAGGATCTTGACAGGCTAAGGAATTTCAGACCTTATCTGTCTGTGAAATATATAAGAAATGTCATGGGTTATGATAAATATTTAAGGGAAAATAAGACAGAGAAAAATCCGGAAAGATCTATAGAGCTGCTTAATGAATTTGAAAAGGAAATAAGGGAATATGATGATATGAGGCTATTTACTGAACATGTTTCAAAGGTGAATGAAAGCCTTCATAACCAGCAAAGTACCGTTAAAACCACTACTCAAAAAGGTGTAAGACTTATGACACTTCATGCTTCTAAGGGACTGGAATTTGATTATGTATGGATTCCGGATGTTAATGAAGGAATCATTCCTTCAAGACGTTCTGTTACAATAGCTGAAATGGAAGAGGAAAGAAGAATGTTCTATGTGGGAATGACCAGAGCTAAAAAAGAGCTGCACATATCCTATTTAACAGGATCAAGGGATAATCAGATGCTTCCATCCAGATTTATAAAGAAATTTATCAGGAAAAATATATCCTTATAGGATTTGACCGATTTAGTTTTTCTTTATAAAATAAGCATTAACTGCAATCATGACTGCAATTAATGCTTGTTTTTGAAAGTTTTGAAATTTTAGTGAATTATTTCCTGCAATTGTCAGTTAATTCAATCTTCTGATGGTGGTAAATCTGCGGGATCAATGTCTACAATCTCGTCAAATTCTACATCGTCAAGATAAAGGTCAAAGGCTTCCGCTACATTTTCATATTCGTCATCATCATCGATATAGCCAAGCTCTGGCTCGGAATCCATATTTTCCATATGGAAGCGGTAGAACCATACCATTCCATCATTATTCTGACCCTTTTCATCCAAAGGAAGAAGAACAATGTAATCCTTGGAATCAACAGTCAGAACTATGATAACTGCGCAGGTAACACTTTTTCCATCATCAAGGTCCAGATCTACGGTGATTTGTTCATCATTTTCAATTCTTGTATTCATTTCTCTGGCGATTTCCGAAAATTCAACCTTACTCATATTATCCTCATTTCTTGTATTTAATGATTAATAGTTTTGCACAATAAAAATATTGCCAGCAAATTATTTTAACGCAATTTAATAATATCATAAATTTTCTTTGTTTAATACAATAAAAGTCCGAGATTATTTGATTTTGTGTTACTATGAATAATGCAATAAATCCTTAAATGTGTTAATATAGTTTCGATTGCCAATTTTAAAAGAAAGAAGATGAAGACAATAAAAGGAATTTCCATTACTAAATATCAAATTTCATACGAAAGATCCTTTATTCCGGGTGTAAGAAATGACGGTGAAGACCTGTGTATCTGTGCGGCTTTTCACAGTACTGCAATTCAATGCGGTATCGTTCTTTTTACTAAAACAGTTAAACATCTGGTATTGTTTTCTGATGAATACAGAACAGGTAATCTGTATAGCTTACGACTTAAAGATGCTGCAGGTGATTATGATTCATATATGCTCTATGAGGATGGTAATCTCTTATGTGATCCGAGAGCTACCAGGATTTACGGACTTGAGAAGTTCGGAGCATTTGTAAGGGAAGAAGACTTAAGGTGCGGCATTACAGCTAAGGAGTGCAGAATACCCGAACCATGTAATTTGAATATCAGTTATGAGAACAGTCTCGTCTATCTGCTTCATGTCAGAGGCTATACAAAGAGTCCTGCAAGCGGAGTGGAAAGCTCTCTACGAGGAACCTTTAAAGGGCTTACCGAAAAAATTGATTATATTAAGTCCCTTGGAGTTACAGCTGTTGAACTTATGCCAATATATGAGATGATCTCCTTTGACAAAACACCTACAAACGGCACTCCTAAGGATATAGAGCAGAATAAGAATATTTTATACATCGAAAACGGAAGCCTTAGAAATGAGAAACATAATTCCGGAAAGCTTAATTTCTGGGGTTATAAAAAGGGCTGGTATTTTGCACCTCGTTCAGCTTACAGCAGTGATAAAAACGATCCTGAATCAGAAGTTAAGGATATGATTGATGCTTTTCATAAAAATAACATTGAAGTTATTCTTCAATTTTATTTTCCTACGGAAGTTTCCGATTATCTCATTTGTGATTGTTTAAGATACTGGGTTAGTGAATATCATATTGACGGAGTTCATTTAAAAGGTCAGGGCCTTCCTGTTGATGCCATTATCTCAGATCCGGTTCTTGCGGATATAAAGATCTGGTATGACTGGTTTGATTACGGAAGAATAGGAACCTATGCCAAGTCAAGATTTTTAAACAGAAGGCTTGCAGAGTACTCTGACAACTTTATGTTTGCTTCAAGAAGATTTTTAAAGGGCGATGATTGTACTTTAAATGATTTTATAGGATCTCTCATTTCCAACAGTAATGAGCATGGAACCATAAATTACGTGGCAAACTATGAAGGTTTAAGGCTATCAGATCTTGTTTCCTACGAGCATAAACGAAATGAAGATAACGGAGAGAACAATAAAGACGGCACTGATAATAATCTTAGCTGGAACTGCGGAATAGAAGGTAATACCAAAAAGACCAATATATTAAGACTTCGTAAGCGTCAGATGAAAAATATTCTGACTATGCTTTTGCTTTCTCAGGGTACACCGATGATTTTTGGCGGTGATGAGTTTGGCAACAGTCAAAACGGTAATAATAACCCCTATTGCCAGGATAATCATATAGGTTGGGTTGACTGGAATATGGCATCCAGAAATACTGAGCTAACAGAATATGTAAAAGCCATTGTAAAGCTTAGGAAGGATCATAATATGTTACATTGTGATCATCCTTTCAAGCTTATGGATTATAAAGCCTGTGGTTATCCGGACCTTTCTTATCACGGTCAGGAAGCCTGGAGACCGGATCTATCCAATTACAGCCACAGTGTAGGGCTTCTGTACTGTGGTTTATATAACCCGGATGAGACAGATAACAGTTTTGTTTATGTTATTTACAATATGCACTGGACACCTATAAAGTTTGCATTACCGGAGCTCCCTCAGGGCTTATCCTGGCAGATTCTTGCAACCACAGGTGATGCCAGGACAGTTACTTCCAAAAGCGATAAGAAGCATTTGGAAATCCTTTGTGAAGAACGTTCTTGTGTAATTTTGATCAGTAAGGGAACAATTGTAAAAAAGGCTGTTGATGAAAATGTGGAAAATGCCAAGCAGCCCTTTTAATGAAAATTAGAAAGTGTTTTATGATCCATGAAAGATATTGATATTTCAGAATTTCCGGACATTGAATATCCAAAGCTTACCCTGAGCAATATTATCGGAAATTTTAAGACTGTAACCCATCACAGACATCTGGTCAGAAAATATTGTTTTAAAATGGGACTTTACAGACAGGGTTTAATGCATGACCTGTCCAAATATTCACCTTCGGAATTCTGGATTAGTGCCAGATTTTACCAGGGTAACAGAAGCCCTCATGCTGCACTGAGAGAACAATACGGTTTTTCTCCGGGGTGGCTCCATCATAAGGGCAGGAACAAACATCATTATGAATACTGGCTTGATTTTCAGCGCAATTGTCCGGGAAATATTTATCCCTGCAAAATGCCTGACAGATATATAGCGGAGATGGTTGCTGACAGGATTGCAGCCTGCAGAGTATATAAAGGAGATGCTTATACCACAAGCTCTCCCCTTGAATATTATAATCTGGCACCGGAAGCCAATCTTATGCATCCTTACACCAGGGAAAAGCTGGAGCTTTTTTTGCATATGATTGAAGATAAGGGCGAAGATTATACCTTAAATTATATAAAACATGATTTTTTGAAATTGTAATTCATAACAGAAAGGAAAATCTATGTCTACTACTAAAGTTGAAGATGTAATTGATAGATTTATCAGATATACCAAATTTGATACTCAGTCTGATGAAAATACAGGAACAAGTCCTTCTACTGCCAAGCAGCATGAACTTGCCAAAGAGCTTGAGAAGGAGCTTATAGGAATCGGATGCAGTGATGTTTATTACGACAGGGAACACTGCTATGTTTATGCAACAATTCCATCAAATATTCCTCAGAAGCGTAAAGTGATCGGCTTTATCTCACACATGGATACTTCAGATGCTGTATCCGGCAAGGATGTAAAAGCCAGAATCGTTGAAAATTATGATGGAAAAGATATTGTATTAAACAAAAAAGAAAATGTTATTCTTTCACCAAAGGATTTTCCGGAGCTTTCCAATCATGTTGGTGAAGACCTTATAGTTACTGACGGAACAACCCTTCTTGGTGCTGATGATAAAGCCGGTATTTCTGAGATCATGACCATGGCTGAGACTCTTTTAAAGAATCCTCAGATTCCTCATGGTGAGATCAAAATCGGGTTTACACCGGATGAAGAAATAGGTGAAGGTACCAAACACTTTGATATTAAGAGATTTGGAGCTGATTATGCTTATACCGTAGACGGTGGAAAGCTTGGAGAGCTTGAATATGAGAACTTCAATGCTGCTGAAGCTGAGCTTATTATCCATGGAAGAAGTGTTCATCCGGGAGATGCCAAAAATAAAATGGTAAATGCCACACTTCTTGCTTATGAATTTCAGTCCATGCTGCCTGTATTTGAAAATCCAATGTACACAGAGGGCAGAGAGGGCTTTTATCATCTGACACTTATGAAGGGAACCTGTGATAAGGCAGTTGTTTACTATATCATAAGAGATCATGATATGAATAAATTTAATGCCAAAAAGGATAGATTTAAGGCTATTGTTGATTATATGAATGAGAAATACGGTAAGGGTACAATTGAGCTTACCTTAGAGGATTCATATTACAATATGATTGAGAAGATCAAGCCTCATATGCACCTTATAGAAAATGCCAGAAAAGCCATGGAGGATGCCGGAGTAACACCTATAACCAATCCTATAAGAGGTGGCACAGATGGAGCAGCTCTTTCATATAAGGGACTTCCATGTCCAAATCTTTGCACAGGTGGTTATAATTACCATGGCAAATATGAGTATGCTTCAATACCTGAAATGCACAAGGTTGTTGATATACTTCTTAATATTGCATCAATTTACGGCGAATACGAAGGTAAATAATTATTTACCTCTGGAAATTACAGTTAGAAAGATTCGGGTTTTAGATTTTTTATGAGTAATAAGGATATTATTTTTGCTAATCAGATAACTGAGTACACTGACAACGAAACAGAGCGTCAACAGCAGTTCATGGTAAAGGCCCATGAATATCTCATAGCTCTTGAAAAAGAGCTTTCAAGAAAGCCTACTGCATGTGTCATAACCTTTGGCTGTCAGATGAATGCAAGGGATTCTGAAAAGCTTACAGGAATATTAAAAGAAATCGGTTATGAGATAACAGAAAATGAAGATTCTGATTTTGTTATTTATAATACTTGTACAGTAAGAGATAATGCGGATCAGAGAGTTTTCGGAAGACTTGGTCTTGTAAGCAGCTATAAGAAAAAGAAACCATGGATGAAGATTGCTCTTTGCGGATGTATGATGCAGGAGCAGGTTTCCATTGAAAAAATCAAAAAAAGCTACAGATTTGTTGATCTTATTTTTGGAACTTTTAATCTCTTTAAGTTTGCTGAACTTTTATGCACAATGTACGATTCAGACCGCATGATCATTGATATCTGGAGAGAAAGTAACAAAATTGTTGAAGACCTTCCTGTAGCAAGAAAGTATTCCTTTAAATCCGGTTTGAACATAATGTTTGGATGTAATAATTTCTGCTCCTACTGCATAGTTCCTTATGTAAGAGGAAGAGAAAAGTCCAGACTTCCAAAGGATATAATCAGAGAAGCTGAAAAGCTTGCTGCAGATGGTGTTAAAGAAATAATGCTCCTTGGACAGAATGTTAATTCCTATGGAATAGGACTTGCAGAAGAGGACAGGATTTCTTTTGCTCAACTTATAACTGAAGTATGTAAGGTTGATGGAATCGAGCGCGTCAGATTTATGAGTTCCCATCCGAAGGATCTTTCTGATGAACTTATTGAGGTTATCAGAGATAATCCAAAGATTGCAAGGCATATTCATCTTGCCCTTCAGTCGGGTTCAAACAGAATACTTCAGCGCATGAACAGACATTATACCAAGGAAGATTTCCTTTTACTTGTAGATAAAATAAGAACTCAGATTCCGGATGTGGCTATTACCACAGATATTATAGTGGGCTTTCCGGGTGAAACTGAGGAAGACGTGGATCAGACCATAGATGTTGTTAAAAAGGCTGCTTTTGAAAATGCCTTTACATTTATTTATTCAAAGAGAACCGGGACTCCTGCTGCCGGATTTGAAGATCAGGTTCCTGAAGAAGAGGTTAAAAAGAACTTTAATAAGCTCCTTGAAGTGGTTCAGGAAACTGCCCATGCCCAGTCAGGAAAGTTTGAAGGCACAAATCAAAGAGTGCTGGTAGAAGAAGTTAATGAACATGACAATTTACTTGTTACAGGTCGTATGTCCAATAATACACTTGTACATTTTCCGGGGGATGCTTCACTTATAGGAAAATTTGTTAATGTTCATTTAGATAAATGCCATGGTTTTTATTACACAGGCAAACTGGAGGAAGAGTAAACAGTGGAAAAAGTTGACGTTAGCCAAGTTTCTCCAATGATGCAGCATTATCTGTCCATGAAAAAAGAATACAGTGATTGTATTCTTTTTTACCGATTGGGGGATTTTTATGAAATGTTCTTTGATGACGCCAAAACCGTCTCAAAGGAACTGGAGCTTACCCTGACAGGTAAGAGCTGCGGTCTTGAGGAAAGAGCTCCCATGTGTGGAATTCCTTTTCATGCAGCGGATACATATTTAAATAAGCTTGTTTCAAGAGGCTATAAGGTCGCAATCTGTGAACAGCTCGAAGACCCTAAGACGGCTAAAGGTATTGTAAAAAGAGATGTTATAAGAGTAGTTACTCCCGGTACGAACTTAAATATGCAGTCTTTGGAGGAAACCAAAAACAATTATCTGATGTGTATTTTTTATTCCTCAGATAAAAGCGGACTTGCCATAGCTGATGTTTCTACGGGGGATTATTATCTTACAGAGGTTGATAATCTTAGGGCCATTATGGATGAAATAAATAAATACGGACCTTCTGAGATTATCTGTAACGATGCTTTTTTATTAAGCGGAGTAGATGTTGAGGATATAAAAAACAGACTCAGCATAACCTTATATCCTTTGGAAGCCAAGTATTTTGATGAAGACAGTACCAGAAAGCTTTTAATGAAGCACTTTAAGGTTAATTCACTTATAGGGCTGGGTATTGATGAGTTTCCAATCGGTACCATAGCAGCCGGGGCTATTTTGCAATATCTTATGGATATGCAGAAAAGCGAAGTGGCTAATCTTATACATATTTATCCTTACCTTACAAATAAATTTATGCTTCTCGACAGCTCTACAAGAAGAAATCTTGAGCTTGTGGAGACCATGAGAGATAAGCAAAAAAGAGGAACTCTTTTATGGGTACTTGATAAGACCAAGACAGCTATGGGCGCCAGAACTCTCAGAAATTATATCGAGCAGCCCCTCATAGATCTTGACGAGATGAAAAAACGTCAAAGTGCTGTGGAAGCCTTGGTTAAAAATGCTTTGGCAAGGGATGAACTTAGGGAATATCTTAATCCTATATATGACCTTGAAAGACTTATGTCTAAAATCATATATAAGACAGCCAATCCAAGAGATCTTTTGGCTTTCAGGGCATCTTTGGAAATGCTTCCTGCAATAAAAATAGTACTTCAGGATCTAAGTGGCAATGAAGAACTTACTCGTATAAATGAAGATATTGATCCTTTAAGAGATATTTTTGATCTTATAGATAAATCAATTATTGAGGAGCCGCCACTTGTAATAAGAGAAGGCGGTATTATTAAGGATAATTTTGATGAAAATATAGATCATTTCAGACAGGCCAGCACCAATGGTAAGCAGTGGCTTGCAGAGCTTGAAAATACAGAAAAAGAAAATACGGGAATAAAAAACCTTAGAATTAAATACAGTAATGTATTTGGTTATTCCTTTGAGGTAACAAACTCCTTTAAGGATAAGGTGCCGGATTACTTTATTCGTAAGCAGACCCTTACCAATTGCGAGAGATATACAACTCCCAAGCTTAAGGAACTGGAAGATACAATCCTTAATGCTGAGGATAAGCTTAACTCACTGGAATATGACCTTTTTTGCCAGATAAGAGATGCAATCGGGGATGAAATAGGCCGTATTCAGAAAACGGCCAAGGCTATTGCCGTTCTTGATGTATACTGCAGCCTTGCTTATGTAGCTGAAAGGAACCATTATGTTAAGCCTGATTTAAATGACAAGGGAATAATAAACATTAAGGATGGACGTCATCCTGTGGTTGAAACTCTTATGGACACCACGGATATGTTTATTGCCAACGATACCCTTTTAGATAATAAAAAGCACCTTATTTCTGTAATTACAGGTCCTAATATGGCAGGTAAATCCACATATATGCGTCAGACTGCTTTAATAGTTTTAATGGCGCAGATTGGAAGCTATGTTCCTGCAAAGAGTGCCAATATAGGTATTGTTGATCGTATTTTTACAAGAGTTGGAGCATCTGACGATCTTGGAAGCGGTCAATCGACCTTTATGGTAGAAATGAACGAAGTGGCCAATATTCTTAGAAATGCCACCTCCAATTCACTTCTTATTCTGGATGAGATTGGAAGAGGAACTTCTACCTATGATGGTCTGGCAATTGCCTGGGCTGTTATTGAGCATATCAGTAACAAAAAGTATCTTTGTGCCAAGACTCTTTTTGCCACCCATTATCATGAGCTGACTGAACTGGAGGGCAAAATAGATAACGTTAATAACTATTGTATTGCCGTAAAAGAAAACGGAGATGATATTGTATTTCTTCGTAAGATCATAAAAGGCGGTGCGGATAAGAGCTACGGTATTCAGGTGGCAAGGCTTGCCGGAGTTCCGGATATGGTTATTGACAGAGCAAAAGAAATTGTGGCTGAACTTACCGACAATGATATTACTGAAAAGGTTCAGAATATTGCTGTTGATAATAAAGGTGATAAAAAGGCTGCTGTAAAGCATTATGATTCTGTGGATATGGATCAGATGAGCCTTTTTGATACCGTTAAAGATGAAGATGTTATTAAGGAGCTTCAGGAGATAGATATAAGTAATCTTACTCCTATGGATGCTCTTAATACTCTTTATAAATTACAAAGCGAATTAAAAAACAGGTGGAGATGCTGAATATTAACAATATTAACCCCGGGGAGGTGCATCTTTAAATGGCTATAATTAATGAACTTGATAAAAATACTATTGATCAGATTGCGGCCGGAGAGGTTGTAGAAAGACCTGCCAGTGTTGTAAAAGAGCTTGTTGAAAATGCTATTGATTCCGGTGCCACTGCAGTTACGGTAGAAATCAGGGATGGCGGAATTGGCATGATAAGGGTTTCGGATAATGGCTGCGGCATAGAGAAAAGTCAGATTCGAAAGGCATTTAAAAGACATGCTACAAGTAAGATAACAAAGATTGAAGATCTTTTTACCATCAGGTCTTTAGGCTTTAGAGGGGAAGCACTTTCAAGTATTGCCTCTGTTGCTCAGGTGGATATGATAACCAAAACTGAGGAAGACCTTGAAGGAATTCGTTATACCATAAACGGAGGAGAGGAAGCTGGTTTTGAGGATATAGGTGCTCCTACGGGAACCACTCTTATTATCCGCAATCTTTTTTATAATACTCCTGCCAGAAAAAAGTTTCTAAAAACGCCTCAGACCGAAGGCTCTTATGTTGCTGATATTATGGAGCATATGGCACTGGATAATCCTTCCATATCCTTCCACTTTATAAATAATAAGGCAGATAAGTTTTCAACCTCGGGGAATGGTGATCTAAAAGAAATCATATACAGAATATACGGAAGAGATGTGGCCTGTTCCCTGGTGCCTATTAAGGCAGCCCATGACGGAATAAGTATGGAGGGATATCTTGGAGAGCCTACCTTAAACAGATCCAATAGGAATTTTGAAGTCTTTTTTATCAACGGAAGATACGTTAAGGACAAAATTGTTTCAAAGGCGCTTGAAGAAGGCTATAAACAATATCTGATGCAGCATAAGTTCCCATTTGTGGTGCTGCATATTCAAATGGATCCGGATAATATAGATGTAAATGTTCATCCTGCCAAAATGGAGATAAGATTTAACAATCAGACTGCAGTTTATGAATTTATCAGAAGTCATGTAGCTCAGGTCCTTAAGGAACATGAAATGATCCCTGATGCTCTTCTTGATGAAGAAGAAGACAAAAAAGCCAGGATTGAAGCAATAAAACTTGCAGAAAGTAAAGCTGCAAAGGAAAGACTTCAAGCTCTTAAATCTATTTCAGAGGAAAATAAAGAAAAAACTTCTGAAACTCCTGTAAATATGGTTAAACAGGAAGAAATACCTTATAAAACATCTACAGTTATTGCAAGCTTTGATGATGAGGACACTACGGAAGCTTCTAAGGAAATTGCACCTCAGCCCTTTGAAGCAAAGCGCTTTGAGGAAAATAAGCAAAAAGAGGAAAGTAAACCTGTTTTTGCAGAAGGTATCGCACCAAAGCCTGTAAAAATTGAAGATAATAATAAATCAGCTCTCTGGTCCAGAGTTTACGGCGACTCTGATGGAGTAAAGGCTGAAAATAACGATAAACCCAATATTATTAAGAAAAGCGAAGCAACAATAGTTGAAACCAATGTCCAGCTAAATATGTTTGATGAGAAGATTCTTACAAAAGAGCACAGGAACGAGTTTACAGTTCTTGGACAGATTTTTGATACTTATTGGATAATTGCCTTTAAGGATAAAATGTTTATAGTTGATCAGCATGCGGCTCATGAGAAGGTCAACTACGAACGTATGATAAAAAAATATAAGGAAAAGACAATTACCTCTCAGATAGTAAATCCTCCTGTTATAGTATCATTGTCTGCTGCTGAAGAGGATTTGTACCTTCAGTACAGAGAATATTTTGAGAAGCTTGGATTCAACATTGAAAATTTTGGTGGTCATGAATATGCCATGAGAGAGATTCCTACAGATTTATACGGATGTGATAGTGTAAAAGACATGTTCCTTGAAATTCTGGATGATCTTTCACATGAAACGGAAATGGACAGAACTCCCGATGTTATTAACTACAAAATTGCCAGTATGGCATGTAAAGCATCGGTTAAGGGTAATATGAAAATCAGTGCCATGGAAATGGAAACTCTTATAGATGAGCTTTTAACATTGGAAAATCCTTATAATTGTCCTCATGGAAGACCTACTATAATTTCCATGAGCAAATATGAAATCGATAAAAAATTTAAACGTATTATAGGTTGATATGAATAAACTGATAATTCTTACAGGACCAACTGCGGTCGGAAAATCCAAATTGTCTATAGAGCTTGCTAAAAGGATCGGCGGTGAGATAATCTCCGCCGATTCTATGCAGGTTTATAAGAAAATGAATATTGGAACCGATAAGATCATGCCTTCTGAAATGGGCGGTGTTACTCATCATATGATAGATATTTTAGAGCCTGATCAGGATTTTAATGTTTATGTTTTTAAGAAAATGGTAAATGATATTATTCCTGAGATTTATAAAAGAGGACATATTCCTATTATTGTGGGAGGCACAGGCTTTTATATTCAGGCGGTACTTTATGATATTGATTTTACAGATACGGATGAAGATAATTCCATAAGGCTTGAACTGGAAAAAAGGGCTATGGAAGAGGGCGGCGCAGTTCTTCATGAAGAGCTTAATAAAGTTGATCCCGAATCTGCACAGGCCATACATGAAAACAATATAAAAAGAGTGATAAGAGCCCTTGAATATTATAAAATGACCGGAAACAAAATTTCCGAGCATAATATTGAGGAACATGAAAAGAAATCCAAATATGATTTCAGATATTTTGTTCTTACTGATGATCGCAAGGTTTTATATGAAAGAATAGAAAAAAGAATAGATCAGATGATTAAAAAAGGTCTTGTTGAAGAGGTAAAAGCCTTATATGACAGCAAAATTCCAAGAAATGCCACTTCCATGCAGGGCATCGGCTACAGGGAATTATACGGATATTTTGACGGAGAATATGACCTTGAAAGAGCTATTTATCTTATAAAGCTTAATACAAGACATTTTGCAAAACGTCAGCTTACCTGGTTCAGAAGAGAAAGGGATGTATCCTGGGTTGACAAATCTCAGTTTAAAAGAGATGATAATTTAGTTTTGCAAGAATTGTTAGAAAGAATATAATTATTTTGTGCGCTTTTTTGACACAGAAAATTGAATTATTTTGAAAGGCAAGTAATGAACAGTAATTTAGAGATTTTAGAAGAGCTTGGTATTAGTAAGGAAGTTGCAGAATTTGGTAATAAAATTATTCTGGAGCTGGAAGAGAGATTTAAAGCAATTGACGAAACTGCTGAATATAATCAGCTTAAGGTTATAAAGGCCATGCAGGAGGCTAAGGTTAGTGAGGCCTGTCTTCTTGGTACCACAGGTTATGGCTACAATGACATCGGAAGAGAGAAGCTTGAAGAGGTTTATGCCAATATATTCCATACAGAGGATGCCTTGGTAAGACCACAGATCACCTGTGGAACCCATGCCCTTGCCCTGGCGCTTATGAGTAATTTAAGACCCGGTGATGAGCTTTTATCTCCTGTGGGCAAGCCTTATGATACTTTGGAGGAGGTTATAGGAATAAGACCTTCCAAGGGATCTCTTAAGGAATATGGAATAAGCTACAGCCAGGTAGACCTTCTTTCAGACGGTTCCTTTGATTATGACAATATCAAAAAAGCTATAAATGAAAAAACAAAGCTTGTAACAATTCAAAGATCAAAGGGATATCAGACTAGAAAGACTTTATCTGTGACTCAGATAGGTGAGCTTATCTCTTTTGTGAAAAATATAAATCCTGATATTATCTGCATGGTAGATAACTGCTATGGAGAGTTTGTTGAGAGAATCGAACCTACAGATGTAGGAGCAGACATGGTGGTGGGATCACTTATCAAGAACCCGGGTGGCGGACTTGCACCAATTGGAGGTTATATAGCCGGCAAGAAAGAATGTGTTGAAAATGCTGCTTTCAGACTTACTTCTCCCGGACTTGGTAAGGAAGTTGGTGCTTCCCTTGGAATTTTACCTCAGTTTTATCAGGGACTTTTCCTTGCTCCTACAGTAACCGCTTCAGCATTAAAGGGTGCCATTCTTGCAGCTAATTTATATGAGAGAATGGGATTTGACGTGTTACCAAACGGCACAGAAAGCCGTCATGATATTATTCAGTCCATTACTTTTGGAAAGCCCGAAGGTGTTATTGCCTTTTGTCAGGGAATTCAGGCGGCTGCACCGGTGGATTCCTATGTTACTCCGGAGCCTTGGGATATGCCTGGATATGATGCCAAGGTAATTATGGCTGCCGGAGCCTTTGTTTCAGGCTCATCAATCGAGCTTTCTGCAGATGGTCCGATAAAGCCACCTTATGCTGTATTTTTCCAGGGCGGTCTTACATGGCCTCATGCAAAGTTCGGTATATTAAAGACAGTACAGAATATGGTTGACAGAGGATTATTTGACCTTAAATCTATACAGTAAAAATTTTATGTGCTAAAATATTTTTAGTTTGCATAAATGGAGGAGACATGAGTAGAACTTCAATAGCCGGTAAAAACGGTTGGACATGTTTTTTACTGATTCTTGCCGGAATTGTGCTTGGGGGCTTTATTGGAAGTCTTTTCCCAAATACCTGGATTAACTATGGACAGGAATTTGGACTTACAGAACCGTTATTACTGAATCTCGGTATTTTGGTAATATCTTTTGGTTTGACTATTAAGATAACAATTGCCAGTTTAATAGGAATAGTACTAGGCATTATTGTTTATAGATTGTTGTGATTTTTCCCGACTGCCCGGAGAAGCAAGAAGGGAATATATGACAATTATTAATTCAAGAAAATCTTTAGGAACCATGATAAGGGAAGGGGATGCGGATATTTCCGTTCTTCCTTATGAAAGATTTGAAAAGTTCGGAGCGCAATCACTTACTGATGCTGAGCTTCTGGCAATCGTTTTAAGAACCGGAACCACTGATAAGACTCCGACGGATATCGGGCGTGAGATATTAAATGCTCATCCTGATAAAAAGCTTGGACTAAGTGTTCTTTATCACTTAAGTCTTAAAGAGCTTATGGAAATAGGCGGTATCGGAAAGGTTAAAGCTGTAAAACTTAAATGTATAGCAGAGATTTGCAGAAGAATTACTATTTCCGAAACAAACATAAAACCATGCTTTGATTCAGCCGATAAGATTTCAGATTACTACATGGAAAAGCTAAGACATGAAGAAAATGAGAGAGTTATAATGTTATCTCTCAATAATAGGAAAGAGCTGATAGCAGAGTCGCTTATATCTGTTGGTACAGTCAACAGTTCACTGCTTTCGCCCAGAAACATATTTATTGAAGCTGTTAAAAACAGGGCTGTATCAATAGTCCTTGTTCATAATCATCCGGGTGGTGATCCGACACCCAGCAGAGCAGATATCAGAGTGACAGGTAATATTCTGGATATAGGCAGGATGATAGATATAGAATTACTGGATCATATAATAATCGGAGATAATAAATATATTAGTTTCAGAGAAATGAAACTTATTTAGGAGGCTGCTTTGGCAAACAATATTTTTGGTATAGACCTTGGAACCAGCAATATTAAAATTTACAACAAGGCAACAGATGAGGTCTTTGTTGCTAAAAACATGATAGCTATTGAAAATAAAAACAGGCTTTTCTCATACGGAGATGCGTCCTATGAAATGTATGAGAAGACACCGCCTGAAATCAAGATATCCTATCCTCTTAATAACGGTGTTATTGCTGATATTGAGCATATGTCTACTCTTGTAAAGCTTTTTATTACAGATCAGATGAAGGGCTCACTTAAGCCTGTAGATGTATATATTGCAGTACCTAAGGACGTTACTGAAGTAGAAAGCAGAGCTTTCCATGATCTTATCCATGATTCAGGAATCAAGGCTAAAAAGATCATGCTTGTTAAGAAGCCTATTGCCGATGGCCTTGGAATGAACGTGGATGTTATGAATTCCCAGGGTGTTCTTGTGGTAAATGTTGGGTATGATACAACAGAGATATCTATTCTTTCTCTTAGAGGTATAGTTCTCAGTAAGCTTATTAAAGTTGGCGGACGCAAATTTGATGAATCCATCAAATCCGTTATCAGAAGAGAATTTGGACTTATAATTGGTGAGAAGACTGCAGAAGCTGTTAAGATTTCACTTAAAGAGCTTGAAAAAGAAGGTAAAAATGCAGTTGTATACGGAAGAGATATAGTTACAGGTCTTCCTGTTGAGAGAGAGATTCCTACAGATGTTATTGATGATGCTCTTGTAGAGAATTTTGACAGTATTCTCGATAATGTTAGAGCTATTTTGGAAAGAACTCCACCTGAACTTGCTGCAGATATCTTTAAGCATGGTCTTTATCTTTCCGGTGGTGCTTCACAGGTTTGCCACTTAGCACAGAGACTTAGCAATGGAGTAGGTCTTAATGTTAACCTTGCTGAGAATCCTATCGGTTCAGTAGCACTTGGACTTTCTAAGATTATAAAAGATGATCAATATAAGGCACTCGCCTCTGAGGATGAGTAATATATGAATCCATTATTTAATAATAGAAGAGGAGAACCATTTACTCTGCCGAGTAAATATCTCCTCTTTATTTTAACAATTGTTTGCACAGCTCTTATTGTAATTACATTTAATACTAACCTTTTTACCGGACCTCTTAATGTTGTGGCCCAGTATATTGTTGTGCCTTTTCAAAAAGGTATCACATATGTCAGTGAGAATGTTATTAGCCTGACAGACAGACTTCAGTCAGTTCAGCAGTTAATGATTGAAAACGAAAGTCTTAAAGAGCAGGTTGCAAATCTTACTACGGAAAATACCAATCTTGAGCAGGATAAGTATGAGCTTACTGAGCTTCAGGAACTGTATGATCTTGATCAGCAGTATTCCGGTTATGAAAAAATCGGTGCCCGTATCATAGCAAAGGATGCCGGTAACTGGTATCACTCCTTTGTTATAGATAAAGGATCTGAAGATGGTATTGATATTGATATGAATATAATTGCCGGAAGCGGCCTTGTAGGAAGAGTTGTAGACGTTGGGCCACATTGGGCCAAGGCACTTTCAATTATTGCAGATAATTCTGCTGTAAGCGGTACCGTTCTTTCTACCCAGGATAACCTTATTGTGTCAGGAAGTCTGGAGCTGTATGAAAACGGAGTGATAAGTTTTTCAAAGCTCGTTGACGATGCTGATAAGGTTAATGTAGGCGATAAAATAGTTACATCTAACATTAGTGATAAATATCTTCCAGGAATTCTAGTGGGATATATTACAACTCTTGAGGAAGATTCCAATAACTTAACAAAATCAGGAACACTAACACCTGCTGTAGATTTTGAGCATATTGATGTGGTCCTGGTAATTTTAGAAAAGAAGCAATCCGCTGACTGACATGAGAAGATTTATAGTGACATTTTTATTGGTAATTGCATCCTTTATATTACAAACAACGCTGTTTCGCTATTTTGATTTTGGCCATATTGTTCCTAATCTTTTGATCATTATGACCTGTACCTTTGGATTTATAAGAGGTGATAAAAGCGGAATCTGGGTTGGCTTTTTGTGTGGACTTTTGACGGATATTATGTTTGGGACATACCTTGGTTTCTATGCGCTTATATATATGTATATAGGATTTGTTGTGGGGCAGTTTAGCAGGGAATTTTTCAGACAAAATATCATTTTGCCGATTCTTCTTATTATTTCCGGGGACTTTGTTTTTGGTTTTATTTGTTATGTTCTCATGTTCCTGTTCAGAGTACGACTTAACTTTCCATACTACCTTTTACATGTGATCTTACCGGAAATGATCTACACCACTATAGTTGCTGTATTTTTGTATCCACTTTTGATGAGAATCAATAATAAGCTTGAAGAAATAGAACAAAGGAGCGCAAAGAAATTTGTTTGATAAAGTTCGTGAAACTGTCATAAAATTCATAACATCAAGAGTAGTTATAGTTTCTGCTGTTCTTATCTGTGCTGCTGTCGGGCTTATCTACAGATTGTTTAATCTTCAGATAATCAATGGTGAAACCTATCTTGATTCTTTTCAGCTGCGTATTCGAAAAGAAAAGGATATTGCTGCTGCCAGAGGAAATATATATGACCGAAACGGTAATCTTTTAGCCTATAACGAGTTGGCAAACTCAGTTATGATAGAGGATGTATGGGAGACCGGTTCGGGCAAAAATGCTGCCATGAATTCTACCATTGATATGCTTCTTGATATCATAGAAAAAAACGGGGATTCACCTGACAACAGTTTCAGCATAGCTGTTGATAACGATGGCAATTATGAATTTACCGTATCCGGAAATTCCCTCCTTCGCTTTCTTGCTGACATTTACGGCCATTCTTCCATCAATGACCTTTTATATGAAGAAAAGACCAAGAACGCAGATGAAGTTATTGCCGATTTATGTGAAAACTACGGAATTGGCGGGTATGAAGAAGATGACAGTGAAACCTTTGTACCGGGACTTGGATATGACAGCCAGAGAGTTCTTGAAATGGTTACTGTCAGATATAATATGAATACCAATTCCTACCAGAAATATATTGATACAACTGTTGCTTCCAATGTCAGCGATAAAACTGTGGCTGATGTTATGGAGAATGCAGATATTCTTGATGGTGTTTCAATAGAAGAAAGCACAGCCAGAAAATATGTTGATTCCAAGTATTTTTCCCATCTTCTTGGATACTGCGGTAAGATTTCAGAGGATGAACTGGCTACTTTGTCAGCTACAAATTCTGATTATAATATGAACGATATTGTAGGTAAACTTGGTATTGAGCAGGCCATGGAAAGTGTTCTTCAAGGCAAAAAAGGCTCCGAAACCCTTTATGTAGATAATACAGGTCAGCTTATTGAAACAAGCAGCTATATAGATCCCATTGCAGGTAATGATGTATATGTAACTATTGATAAAGATCTTCAGATTGCCTGTTATAACATTATTGAACAGTCACTTGCCGGAATACTTATTTCCAAAATTCAGAATATTAAATCATTTACTACTACTGAAAACACAGACGCCAGTGATATTGTAATTCCTATCTATGATGTGTATTATGCAATGTTTGATAATAATATTATAGATTGGGATCATCTTTCTGCAGAAGATGCGAAAACCAATGAAGTAAATGTATATAATCAGTATCTGAGCAAAAAAGAGACTGTTTATAATAAGCTTAATGATGAACTTACAGTTACCTGTACTCCTTATGAAAATCTGACTAAGGAATATCAGGTTTATGAAAGTTATATTGCAGCAATGCTTTATTCAGACGGAATACTTGATAGCAATAAGGTTGACAGAGAAGATGAAACTTACATTGCCTGGACTACAGACGAAGTTATTTCTTTATCCGAATATCTTCACTATGCCATTGCTTCAAACTGGGTTGAGGTTTCAAAGCTCAGCCTTGATAATCAGTATGCTGATTCTGAAGAAATATACAATCATATTGTTGATTATATATTTGCTGAAATAGACAGTGATTCTGAGTTTCAGACAAAATTCTTTAAATATATGCTTGCTGATGATATGATTACCGGAACTCAGGTATGTAATGTATTGCTTGAACAGGAAACCGTTACTCTTGATGATGAAGAGCTTTCTTTATGGAATGCTTCCGGTGAAACCGCATACACCTTCATGATCAACAGAATATCTAATCTGGATATTACCCCGGCACAGCTTGCCCTGGATCCTTGTACAGGTTCTATGGTAATAACAGATGTTAACAGCGGAGATGTTCTGGCTCTTGTTTCATATCCCGGATATGATAACAATAAAATGGCAAATGGCGTGGATGCTGAATACTATGCCAGTTTAAGAAGTGATAATTCCAATCCTTTGTATAATTATGCTACACAGCAAAGGACAGCTCCAGGTTCTACCTTTAAGATGGTTTCTGCAACAGCCGGACTTATGGAAGGTGTAATTAATACAGACAGTACAATAACCTGTGTAGGAAGCTATAGTAAGATTTACGGAAGTCCAAGATGTTGGATTTATCCAAGTGCTCACGGCGCTCTTAATGTATCCGGAGGTATCAGGAATTCCTGTAACTATTTCTTCTATGAAGTGGGATATAGACTGGGACTTGTTGATGATTCTTATGATTCTGATACAGGTCTTGAAAAGCTTAAAAAATATGCTGATCTTTATGGGTTAACAGAAACTTCCGGTATTGAAATATCTGAATCTGAACCGTCAGTATCAACTATGGATGCTGTTCGTTCTGCTATCGGTCAGGGTACGAACTCCTATACTACAGTTGGTCTTGCAAGATATGTTACTACAGTTGCCAATAGCGGAACATGCTATAATCTTACCCTTATTGATAAGACTACAGATTCCAGCGGTAATCTGCTTGAAGAATATAATGCAACCGTAAGAAATGAGATTGATATGCCTGATGCCTATTGGAATGCAATTCATACAGGTATGAGACAGGTGGTAGAGGATAAGAGTTACTATAAGGATCTTGCAGTTAATGTAGCAGGTAAGACCGGTACGGCTCAGGAATCCTCAAACAGAGCAAACCATGCATTGTTTGTATGTTATGCCCCTTATGAAAGTCCTGAAATTGCAATAGCTACACGTATTGCCTATGGTTATACATCAAGTTATGCAGCTCAGATAACTAAGGAAGCAATAGAATATTACTTTGGATTAACTGATCAGGATGAAATATCAGAAGGTTCGGCACAGGAGCTTCAGGGTGGAGAAGTAAATGCAGATTAATTTTGGGGTATTATATGTTTAAAAAGTATAAGCTAAGAAATTATGATTTTAAATTAATTATATATTGTGTACTTCTTACTATAGTTGGTATTTTAGCCATTAGTAGTGCAGATTCATCATATACCCAGAAGCAGATTTTCGGTTTTGCTGTTGGTCTTGTTATGATGATATTTATATCAATACTTGACTATACCGTAATGCTTAAATTTGTATGGATATATTATGCTATAAATCTGGTGCTTCTTTTATTGGTTAAAATCATGGGATACGATGCCGGTGGTGCTACAAGATGGGTTTCCATTGCAGGAATTCGTTTCCAGCCTTCGGAGTCATCCAAAATAATATTGATTTTATTTTTTTCACAGTTTATTATGAAAAGTAAGGATAAAATCAAAAAGCTTTATTTTGTTTTTATCTGTATGTGTTTATTGGCTCCACCTTTACTGCTTATATTATCTCAGCCTGATCTATCTACAAGTATTATGATTTGTATTATCTTTGCAGTTATATTATTTGTAGGAGGCATAGATTGGAAGCTTGTTTTTGTTGTTCTGGGTGTCACGATTCCTTCAGCGATTTTTGTGATTTACTCAGCAGTAAGACAGGATTCCATATTGGAAGAGTATCAGCAGCGAAGGATTTTGGCATGGTTACATCCAGAAGCTTATGCTAATTCGGAAGCATACCAGACTCTTAATTCGATGATGGCTATAGGTTCCGGACAGCTACTTGGAAAAGGATATAATACCAATGAAATCAGTTCTGTTTTAAATAGCGGATTTATATCAGAATCCCAGACAGACTTTATTTTCACCGTTGTAGGTGAAGAATTTGGTTTTATTGGTGCTTGTATTGTTGTAATCTTAATATTATGTATAGCAATAGAATGCCTTATTACTGCTTCCAAAGCCAAGGATATGGCGGGAAGATTAGTTGCTACAGGTATGGCAGCCTGGGTTGGTTTTCAAGGTTTTCTAAATATCGGAGTTGCTACCGGAGTTTTGCCTAATACCGGTATTCCATTGCCTTTTGTAAGTTATGGATTGACTTCGTTGTTATGTATATATATTGGAATGGGTTTTGTTATGAATGTTAGGCTTCAGTGTAATAATAACTAATCGTAGGAGGACATAATGAATATAGCTTTAATTGCACATGACTCAAAAAAGAAACTTATGCAGAATTTCTGTATAGCTTATAGAGGAATTCTTACTAAGAATGAGTTATATGCTACAGGAACAACCGGAAGATTAATAGAGGAAGTAACAAATTTAAGTGTTCATAAATATCTGGCAGGACATCTTGGGGGATCTCAGCAGCTTGGTGCTGCTATAGAGCATAACGAAATTGACCTTGTAATATTTTTACGTGATCCATTAACACAAAAGTCTCACGAACCTGACGTTAATAATGTTATGAGTCTTTGCGACATTCACAATATCCCTGTTGCGACAAATCTTGCTTCAGCTGAGCTTTTAATCAAATCACTTGACAGGGGAGATCTTGAGTGGCGTGAAATGTATAAATAAAAATTTTTACTTTAGTTTTCTATGTATTATTGTCATGAGCATGTTAAGTGCTTGTGGCAGTAATTCTATTGTTTTACCATATTCTGTTAATGATTATCACAATACCACTTTAGATACTACTTATGATACATTTGCTTCTGATCTTTGCGTAGTTAATGAAGATATAGCTTCTGATTCTATTGAAATGTCAGAGGCTTCTTGTGGTGGACTTTTTGATTTAAATAATAAAGAAACCTTGTATGCACTTAATGTTAATACACAGCTTGAGCCTGCTTCTTTAACAAAGGTTATGACTGCACTTGTTGCTCTTAAAAATGCTTCCCTGGACAAAAAGCTTGTAGCTACTTCAAATGTATATGTTACAGAGTCAGGAGCTCAGAAAATCAATCTTAAGGAAGGGGACAGTCTGACTCTGGATCAGGCTCTTAGAATTCTTCTTATCTATTCAGCCAATGATGTTGCCAATCTTATTGCAGAAAATGTCGGCGGTACAATAGAGGGATTCGTAGAGATGATGAATGAGGAAGCTATATCTATTGGTGCAACCAGGACACATTTTGCCAATCCTCATGGGCTTTCAGCCAAGGAACATTATACAACCCCTTATGATATGTATTTAATGTTTAATGCTGCCATGCAATATCCTGAATTTCAGGAAATTATTTCCATGACAGAATATTCAACCGTTATATACGATAGTGCGGGAGTATCCAAGGATATTTCTGTTAAATCCACCAATCAGTATATAAACGGTAACAAAACAGCACCTTCAAATATAACGGTTATCGGAGGAAAAACAGGAACTACCAACGCGGCAGGTCACTGTCTTATCCTGCTTGCCAGAGATAGCTCCTCAAATCCTTATATTGCAGTAATTATGAGAGCTGAGAGCACAGATACACTTTATAATGAAATGAGTAATTTATTACAGGAAATAGTTAACTAGGGTTGTCTTTTATATTTAATTAACTTATAATTAATGTAACAGAAAACAAAATACTTTTACCTAAGGAGGGTATGCGATGGTTCAATTAATTGTTGGGAAAAAAGGTAAGGGTAAGACTAAATGCCTTTTAGACAAGGTTAATGCAGAAATCCAGAATGTTTTGGGTAATGTAGTATACCTTGACAAGAGTACTAAACATATGTATGAGCTTAATAATAAAATAAGGCTCATAGTTGTTCCGGATTTTAATGTATCCAATTCTGATGAATTTATCGGTTTCATTAGTGGTATTATTTCACAAGACCACGATCTGCAGCAAATGTATCTTGATAGTTTCCTAAAAATCGCATGCCTTGAGGATTCAGATATTATGCCTACTCTAGACAAGCTTGAAAAACTCAGTGATAAATTCAATATTAATTTTGTTCTCAGTGTTTCAATGGATGAGAATGAGTTGCCTGAAGGTGCTAAATCTAAGGTTATTGTCTCTCTTTAATAAGATTATTTTGAAGCCGCGAGTTACATCGCGGCTTTATTTTTGTGAAAGGTTATATATTTAAAAATGGCTGCAAGGAATAATTCTAAAATAACTAAATATCCAAGAATAATGAATATAAATATTGGTATAGTGCTATTTGCAGTTATTTTTATTTATATAATCATTTATGTAATTTCTTATTTTAACACTAAGCATATTGTAGGCTATGAAGTAAAAATCGGATCGCTTTCCTCTGAAAGTATATATACAGCACTGGCTCTAAGAGAAGAAAAACTTGTGGAAACCACCAATGCCGGGTATGTTAATTATTTTGCAACAGAGGGTGCCAGAGTCGGAGTAGGAAATCTTGTATACACAATAGATGAATCAGGTCAGCTTCTGGATTATCTTAAAACACAGGGAACTGAAGAATTTCAGCTTTCAAATAATGATTTAAGTGAGCTTAGAGCACAGATTGTAGACTATGCTTCCGGGTTTTCCGAAAAACAGTTTTATACAGTATATGATTTTGAAACAAGTCTTGACGGTACTGTGCAGAAACTTTCAAACAGCAGTATTCTTCAAAATATCCAATCCCTTAATTCCGGGAGCGGAACCTTAAAATCAATAAATTACTATTCTGCAGCTGATACAGGTACGGTTATTTATTCAATGGATGGTTTTGAAGATGTAACTTTACAAACAATTACCACTGATATGTTTGATCAAAGTACTTATAATAAAACTCAGCTTATTAATAATAATCTGGTGGAACCGGGAGATATCGTTTATAAGCTTTGTACCAACGATCACTGGTCTGTGGTTATTCCTCTTGATGATGAGGAAAGAGTACAGGAGCTTCTTGACCTTGAATATGTTAAGGTAAGATTCCTTAAAAATCAGTACGAATCCTGGGGAGAAGTAGATAGTTATACAAATGCTGATGGAGATACCTTTGTTTCCTTTACTTTTACTAATTCCATGCCTACTTTTTGCAAGGACAGATTTTTGAATATAGAGCTTATTACAGAAGAACAGGAAGGACTTAAAATACCTAATTCTTCCATTGTTGAAAAGAGCTTTTTCATTGTGCCAAAGGTCTATGTTACAAAGGGAACAGACGGTAACGACGGTGTTCTTAGAGTAACCTATGATGAACAGGGTAATGAAACTACAGAATTTGTTTCAACCACTATTTACTATGAAGTAGATGAAAATTATTATCTTGCTGATGACACCTTAAGAGCAGGGGATACTATTATAATGCTGGATTCCAACGAGAGATTTACTGTAAGTGCCAAGGATTCCCTTGTTGGAGTATACAATATCAATAAAGGCTATGCGGATTTCAGGCAGATTATTATTCTATATCAGAATAATGAATATTCCATAGTTAAATCAAACACAACCTATGGTTTAAATGTATATGATTATATTGTTTTGGATGCTTCTACAGTAGATGAAAATTCCAGCAAGGCCAAAAACACAGATAAATCTGATGATTCAACTGATTCAGGCGAAGCTTTAAAAGAAACTTCCATAGATGAATCATTAACAGATGAAGCATCAGATCTGATAAGCGACGAAAATGAATCTTCTTCAGATTTGTCTTCTTCAGCTGGTAGCACCGACAGTGAAGAGAGCAGCGAATCTGCAAAAGAAAGCTCTGAGGCTGATTCGTCAGGCAGCGGTGATTCAGTTCAATAGTTTTTTTATGTATCGTAATTTTATTGACAACAGGGCAAAAAACTACGATAATGTTATGTGATAATATGTTTTAATTTCTATGGGGATTATAAACAAACAGGTTCATTTGTTTTAAGGAGTGTATGGAAAAATGAGTATGATGGATAAATTTCTTACAGCTATGAAGTTAAACGGTGAGGAAGATGACGGCTATTATGATGCTGATGATGACGGCTACTATGATAGCAGCAATATAACATCAATATCCAAGGGGTCTGCGCCAATAGGTAAGGATGATCCTTCTATTGAAGTGGATGAGAGTAAATTAAAGAGATCAATTCCAAAAGTTGTTCCTTCAAAATCCAGAAAATCTGTTAGTGGTAATGGCATGGAAGTATGTGTTATTAAGCCAACATCAGTTGAAGATGGCAGAGAAATAACCGAAACTCTTCTTGCAAATCGTACCGTAGTACTTAATCTTGAAGGTCTAGATGTTGATATAGCTCAGAGAATCATTGATTTTACATCAGGATCCTGCTTTGCTATTTCAGGAAACCTTCAGAAGATTTCCAGATATATTTTTATTATTACTCCTGCAAGTGTTGATATTTCAGGTGATTTCCAGGAAATCCTTAATGGAACCTTTGATGATTCAGCATCAACTGATAGCTTTTTAAGATAATATTTGTATAATATGGCAGAAGCATTTCTTTTGCTTCTGCCTTTTCTTTGTAGTCTGCATATAAAAAGTATGCGGACTGCTTTTTATTATTATAAGAAACGGAGTTTTTACTTACCAATGAGTGAATTATTAAATGTATCCTACAACAATAAGCCTTGCTACAATATCATTTTTGATTCATCTTTTGATAACCTGGCTTTAAACATCAGTGAACTTGGATTTGAGAATCGAAAGATTGCCATAATCACTGATACCAACGTACTTCCATTATATGGAGAAGAAATTTCAAAATGTCTTTCCAAAGTAACTGATAAGGTCTTTACCTATGCAATTCCTGCCGGAGAAGAGCACAAGAATTTATCCGAAATAGAGAAAATCTATGAATTTCTTATTACCAATCATTTTGACAGACATGATATGCTTGTTGCTCTTGGTGGCGGTGTAGTTGGTGATATGACAGGTTTTACAGCAGCTTCTTATCTTAGGGGGATTGCTTTCATTCAGATTCCCACAACGCTCCTTGCTCAGTGTGATTCCAGTATCGGTGGTAAAACAGGTGTTGATTTTAATTCATATAAGAACATGGTTGGTGCCTTTTATATGCCAAGACTTGTTTATATGAATGTTAATGTTCTTAAGACTCTAAATGGGAGACAGTTTTCTTCAGGTTTTGCAGAAGTTATGAAGCATGGTCTTATAAAGGATCTTGATTTCTATTTGTGGCTTATTGATAATATGGTTGAGATTACCGACAGAGACACTGATATTCTTATCCAGATGATCAAAAAGAGCTGTGAGATCAAGAAAGCAGTTGTTGAAAAAGACCCTACAGAAAAGGGTGACAGAGCAATGCTTAATTTTGGTCATACAATCGGTCATGCCATTGAGAAAGCCAGAAACTTTGAACTTCTTCACGGTGAATGTGTTGCTCTTGGCTGCGTTGCAGCTGCCTTTATATCATGGAAAAAAGATTATATTTCCATGGAGGATTATTATGAAGTTAGGGATATGTTCGTTCCGTTCGGACTTCCTATATCAGTTGAAAATATAGATCCAGAAGTAGTTATAAAGCTTATGAAATCCGATAAAAAAGCTGATTCAGACAAGATCAGATTTATTCTTCTTAAAAAGATCGGAAAAGCCTTTATTACTACGGAAGTTACCGATGCAGATGCAAAGGCTGCCATTGAAGAAATATTATATGTAGAAAATAATGATTAATAGAGAAAGAAAAAAATATGAAACAACTTATTTCAAAAAAGAAAAAAGTTATGCTTATAGCTGATATTATTGCAATAGCCATACTTATTGTTCTTGATCAGTTTACCAAACATCTTGCGGTGGTTCATCTTAAGGACCAATCAGCAATACAGCTAATACCAAGAGTATTGGAGCTTAATTTTTTAAAGAATTCCGGAGCAGCTTTCGGAATGCTTCAAAATCAAAAGGAATTTTTTATACTGATCGCAGTTTTGATACTTATAGTTATAGGTTATGTAATTTTCAGACTTCCCGACGACAAAAAATATAATTATATCAATATATTATTGGTAATGATTGCCAGCGGAGCTGCCGGAAACATGATTGACAGAATAAGACAGGATTATGTTGTGGATTTTATTTCCTTTGTCATAATCAACTTTCCGATTTTTAATGTAGCTGATATTTATGTTACTGTTGCTACCTTTGTATTTATATTCCTTTTCCTTTTTTATTATAAGGAAAAAGATTTCGACTTCCTAAGTATCAAGCAGCAGACCAAATACAGGGAGATCAAATGATAGATCATTTTCATTATATAGTTACTGATGAATATGAAGATATGAGAATCGATAAACTTATTAGTGAGCTTATCGATTCTTTTTCACGTTCATACATACAAAAAATAATAAAAGACAGTCAGGTTACTGTAAACGGCAAGATTGTAAAAGCTTCTGCATGTGTTCACGAAGGTGACGAAATTGACATGGATGTACCTCCTTCCATGGTACCGGAAATAGAAGCCCAGGACATACCCCTGGACATTATTTATGAAGACAATGATGTTCTTGTAGTAAATAAGCCCAAAGATATGGTGGTTCATCCCGCTGCAGGTCATTACAGGGATACTCTTGTTAATGCCGTTATGTATCACTGTAAAGATAATCTTTCAGGTATTAATGGAGTAATGCGTCCGGGAATTGTACACAGAATAGATAAAGATACCACAGGTTCAATAATAATCTGCAAAAATGATAATTCACATCAAAAAATTGCTGATCAATTAAAGGAACATAGCATAAAAAGAATATATCATGCTATCTGTTACGGAATTATTGAAGAAGACGAGATTACTGTAGATGCTCCCATAGGCAGAAGTACTTCAGATCGTAAAAAAATGGCCATAAACCACCAGAATGGTAAACATGCCGTAACTCATGTCAAAGTATTAAAACGTTTTGAAAAAGATAAATTTACTTATGTTCAATGTCAACTGGAAACCGGGCGTACTCATCAGATAAGGGTTCATTTATCAAGTATAGGTCATCCTTTACTTGGAGATGATGTTTATGCATCAGGCAGAAATAGTAAATTCAAGCTTCAGGGTCAGTGCCTTCATGCTAAGACCCTTGGTTTTATCCATCCTGTTACAGAAGAATATATAGAAACCGATGCACCTTTACCGGAGTATTTTTCTCATTTATTAGAAATATTACAATAAAATGGAAATATTTTCTTTAGAATGATATAATTATGTAATAAAATAAGTCGATTTTATTAGTGTTCTGAAAATTCAACTTTGAACTCTAATTAAATTGCCGTCACTGGAGGTGCGCATATGAATACAGTTATTACTATAGGACGTCAGTTTGGATCTGGTGGTAGAGAAATAGGAGAAAAGGTTGCAGAGCATTATAATATTAAATGCTATGACAAAGAGCTTTTATCCAAGGCTGCTCAGGAAAGCGGATTTGCGCCTGAAATGATTCAAAATCATGATGAAAGACCTACAAATTCATTCCTTTATAATCTTGTTATAGATACTTATTCATTTGGCTACAATGCATCCAGCTTTGTAGATATGCCTATTAGTCATAAGGTATTCCTTGCACAGTTTGATACAATCAAAAAGATTGCTGAAGAAGGACCTTGTGTAATAATTGGTAGATGTGCAGATTATGCTCTTAGTGAGAGAACAGATGTCATCAATCTCTTTATAACAGGTGATGAAGAATGTAAGATTAAACGTGTTATGAGCCGTTTTGATGATGTTGATACAGAAGAAAAAGCTCGTGAAATGATTATCAAAAAAGATAAGCAGCGTCAGAGCTATTATAACTATTATTCATCAAAGAAGTGGGGAAGAGCTGATAGCTATGATCTTACTATCAATTCTTCAAGACTTGGCATAGACGGTACCTGCAACCTGATTTATCAGTTTGTAGATGACTTTGAAAATGCCAAGAAATAATTATCATATATATAATCAATATAATAATACTTAATATATTACTCTATTGATTTATTACAATTATTTAATATGTTATGTAATAAAGAGACTGTTCATTTTGAACAGTCTCTTTTTTTATTT
>JAILBM010000273.1 GCA_024680925.1 Butyrivibrio sp. | reverse complement strand
ATGGCTCGTATGAATTCAGCATCTTATGAAAAACTTCGTTCTCTATCTAGAGGCAAGTTCTCGCCTCAACAGTTTCTACAGTTAAAAGAGCTTGCCGCCAATACTGTAGGAGTTAATAACTCTATTTTTGATGTAGAACTTAACAGTCTTTTATCTTTATACAAATCTCTTGTGAAAGAGATCGATACCATTGAAAAAGAGATTAGCAAGCTGATTGAAGAAATCCATCCTCATTACATGTCTATTCCTGGAATAGGACCTTTATCAGCTGCTGTAATCTATTCGGAGTACGGTGATGTATCTAACTTCTCCAATCCTGGACAGATGCTTGCATTTGCCGGAATTGAACCTGGTATCAACGAATCAGGGACTGAATCCCACGGAGGCAGAATGGTTAAGCGTGGATCATCTCAACTCCGTTATACACTAATTAATTGTTGCCTTCCTTTAATCCGTTTTGATATGACATTTGCAACTTACTATGCCAAAAAACGTGGAGAAGGCAAACCACATCGAGTAGCCATTACTCATGTAGCAAAGAAGCTTATTAGAGTCATCTATGCATTGGAGAGGCAAGACATCGACTTTAATGTTCAAAAGCTTCATTAAATCTCAACTTTTCTAAGTTGATTGCTTCCATCTGAAATACAATGTATTCAGATGGTTTATTAAGGTTACCCATTTTTACAAATCAAAAAAATCTTCAAAAAACTCTTGACTGTTTATAGTTTGTCACCTCATTCACATTTTTCATAATCCGATACATTAGTATCATTGTTAATCAGTTACATTTTATCTGCCAATATTGGCAATGAACGTTTTTATACGTTCATCTTCGGGATTTTCAAAAAAGTCCTTTGAAGAGCTTTCTTTTACAACATATCCCTGTTCCATGAAAACTACTTTATTGCTAACGTTTTTTGCAAAACTCATTTCATGCGTAACTACAAGCATTGTCATGCCTTCTTCAGCCAGTTTTTTCATTACTTCAAGAACTTCTCCTATCAGCTCAGGATCAAGAGCTGAAGTTGGCTCATCAAAATATATTATATCAGGATTTGTAGCTATAGCCCTTGCAATTGCAACTCTTTGCTGCTGACCACCGGATAACTGAGATGGCTTATAATCAGCTCTATCCTTAAGTCCTACTCTTTCCAGAGCATCAAAAGCTATCTTTTTAGCTTCATCTTTATGCATCTTACGCCCTATAATAAGGCCCTCTGTTACGTTTTCCAAAGCTGTTTTATTGAGGAAAAGATTATAATTTTGGAATACAAAACCCGTTCTCTGACGTATATGACCTATTTGCTTATTCTTTATCTTATCCAGCTCGAACTTCTCATTTTCAAAAATCATAATTCCTTCATCTGCTTTTTCAAGAAAATTCATGCAGCGCAGAAGTGTTGTCTTACCTGAGCCTGAAGGTCCTATTATAGCAATTACATCGCCTTTATCTACACTTAAATTTATCCCATGAAGAATTTCTTTTCCCTGGAATGACTTCTTAATATTCTTAATCTCAATAACTGACATATTATGCTCCAATCAATCCATTAAGCTTTCTTTCTCCAACCTTCTGCAGTCGTGTTAATACTGTACAGAAAATAAGATAAATTATAGCTACCTCAATATATAAAGCCAGTGGCTCATAGGTACGGGCAACAATCCTCTGGGTCGCCATAAACATCTCTGTAACAGTAATATTAGCTGCCAGTGAAGTATCCTTAACCATTCCTATAAGAGAGTTGGACAAAGGTGGAAATGCAGTACGCATAGCCTGTGGAAGTATTATCCTTCGCATGATCTGAAAATAATTAAGACCTACACAGTAACCTGCCTCCATCTGTCCCTTCGGAACAGACTCCAGGGCTGCTCTTATGGTTTCAGCGCAGTATGCACCTTCATTTAGAGAAAATACCAAAATCGCACAAGGAAAAGGATCTATGATTATTCCTAAGTTAGGAAGTCCGAAAAACACTACATATAGTTGTACCAAAAGCGGGGTTCCTCTGACTATCCAAATATAAAATCTTGCAATTTCAGATAAAACTTTTACATGTGCAAACTGTATAATTGCAATGATTATAGCAATAACAAGTGCTATAGAAAACGAGATTGCCGTTAATGGAATTGTTCTTGTAAGCCCCGGTATTAATATCTTTGTAAATGAATCTATTAATAGATTAACCAATCTTTCACTCATAACTGTTTTCCTTATTGATGTCTTCCTAAAAAATTTTAGAAAGAGCTAGATTTCCTCTTTGGAGTTTACTCTATGTGCTTATTTCTGTCAAATCAATTTTATACAATTCTTTTGCGTTTAAATTATTATTTATGAACTTTTGAATTGCTTATAAATGTACATTTTTCACACTTTTATCAAAAAAGTCGCCACAAGGGCGACTATTTAAAAAAATGATTTTATATTTTTTTAATAAAAAATCAAATCCCCACCATTTAATGAAGATTTAATGGTTAAAAATAAACTGATTTATTGATTATTTTTATCATTTCTGATAACATAGTTGTGCGTTTTAAAAATCTGCACCAATGCAGATTTTTATTAATTTGCCACAGAATAAATACATAACTTATATACAGGAGTAATACATTATGGATACAAATATGATAATTGAAGCTATAGGTTATATAGGATCCGGACTGGTTCTTGTTTCATTTCTTATGGTATCAGTAGTTAAACTGAGA
>JAILBM010000205.1 GCA_024680925.1 Butyrivibrio sp. | reverse complement strand
AAAATGAAGATGATGTTAAGAAATACCTTGGTCTTGGAACACTGGCTTCAATTCCTTATGAAAAGAGTATATCTGGTGAACTTAAGGGTAAGAAGGCTAAGAAACGCGCATGAAAAATAAAAAGGTTTTAGCATTTTTGGCATTTATAGCAGTAGCTGCCATATCTGCAGGCGTTATTGGTTATATCGTGGCAGATGATATTCAAAGTAAAGAAAGCCTTTCTCAAATGCAGGAGATGGCTTATGAAACATCATCTACAGATTATATAAGCGAAAACAGTACTACTGAAGACAGCTCTGTAGAGTCAGCTATAGAAAGTACAATGCTTTCTTCTGAGGCAGAAGATAGTTCTGATATTGCAACAACTGATGAGGCGGATAAGGTTTCTGACACAGAGACTGACATCACAGAGGAAAGTTTTGCAAATATAACTGCTATAGATTTTGATAAGCTTCAGGCATCAAATCCGGATATATTTGCATGGATCAATATTCCGGGAACAGTTATTGATTATCCGGTTGTTCAACATCCTACAGATGATACGTATTATCTTAAGCATGGTGCGGACGGACTTAGTTCCAATTATGGATGCCCTTATATAGAGCTTAGTGACAGTAAAGATTTTACTGATTTTAATACCGTTCTTTACGGCCATAATATGAATAACGGTTCTATGTTTGCAAATCTTCATAAATATGAAGATAATGAATTTTATCAGTCGCACAGGGATATATATATTTATACTCCTGATCATAAGCTGACATATAAAGTGTTTGCGGCAGTAATGTACAGTGATGCTCATATACCATATTACTATGATGATTCTGTTGAATCTGACAGAACAGCATTTTTGGAGTCTTTAAAAACTGATATTGTCGCTGACAGAAGCTATATATCTGATGATATAGAAGTTACAGAAGATGACCGTATTATTACTTTAAGTACATGTGATAAGACTCTTCGAAGCAACAGATTTTTGGTTGTAGCAGTTCTTACGGGTATTGATGGACAGGAAGTTGAGTAATGAATTTTAGGAAAACTATCCTTATGGGTGCTGTGGCAATGGGAATAATCGGAGCGGCAGGAGCCGGAGGAGTATTACTTGCCGGAAGGCAAAATACTACAGTAGTAAGACGGGCGGACAGTTCCGAAACAGCCCGGACAGAATCATCTGTATCCGCAGAATCTGATTCTGCAGGAACTGATAATTATATAAAGGACACTTTTGATGGTAGCGTAACCTATGAAGGTGTTAAATATGAAGTTAATACAGCAATCGATACAGTCCTCTTTTTGGGAATAGATAGTAGTGATCAATCAAGAGAGGGCATTGGTATAGATGAAGGCGGAAGAAGTGATACAATAATTCTTTTTGCCATAGATAATGAAAATAAAGTAATTACACCTCTGGAGATAAACAGAGATACCATGGTCAATGTTGATATATATGACAATGACGGTAATTACCTTGCACAGGGACTGCAACATCTAACTATGCAGTACTCCTACGGTAATACACCAAGTAAGGCCAGTAATCTTATTAAGGAAAAGGTATCTGATCTTCTGTGTCGTACCAGGATAGACAGTGTTATATCACTGACTATGGAGGGTATAGAGCCCATGGTAGATTCTATGGGTGGTGTTACATTACAGCTTCAGACAGATGAGACAGAAATTGATCCTACATATACCAAAGGAACAATAGTACATCTTGACGGGGCAGCTGCTTTTGATTTTGTACATACAAGAGATATAGAAACCAGAGGCAGTAATGAAAGCAGAATGTCCAGACAGACACAATTTATGCTGGCTTTCTTCCAAACTATAAAGGAAACGGGGGATTCCATTATAGAAACTATGGAAGAGGCAGGCGGTGACTATCTGTACGAAGATATAGATGCTGACACTATGAAACATTTTACCGAATATGACAGAGCCGATAAAGTGTATACATTACCCGGGGATAGTGTTGAAGGAAAACTCCATGATGAGTTTTACGTTGATGAAAATAAGCTTACCGAACTGGTGCTTGAGCTTTTTTATAAAAGGGCAGAGTAATTGATTTGGTAAGATTATTTAATAAAAAAGAAAAGGAGCAGAGTATGAAAAAAGGTAAGTTTTTATCAATCGCTGCAATCGCAGCAGTATTAACCATTGGTATCACATTTACTACTCCTGCCTATGCAGCAAGTGTTACAAC
>JAILBM010000322.1 GCA_024680925.1 Butyrivibrio sp. | reverse complement strand
GGTCTATCATGTATCCATTTCTTATCAGATCCACTTTCTAAACTCCTTTTTGTAGATTATAATTGTATTATGTGAAATTAATTTGTATACTATATCAGATTGTACCTAAAATTTTTATTCTAAACAATGGAGAGATTATGCTTCGTTTAATTATTGTAGTTTTATATTTAGTAATTTATCTTTTAGTCAGCTTGCCAATTCAGCTTGTACTCTTTATCATGAGCAAATCCAACATGCAAAGGGCCAAGGAAATATCTCTTGCCTTTGTTCAGTGGGGCTTTAAGTGCATAGCATTTTTAACCGGAGTTAAAGCTGAAATAAGAGGCGAAGAAAACGTTCCTACCGACACTCCTGTATTATATGTTGGAAATCACCGCAGCTACTTTGATATTGTTCTTACCTATATGAGGGTTCCAAGACTTACAGGTTATATCGCCAAAAAGGAAATGCTTCATGTACCTATCCTTAGCAGATGGATGAAATATCTTGATTGCCTCTTTCTTGACAGGGCCGATATCCGTCAGGGTCTGCAGACGATTCTCACAGCAATTGATAAGGTAAAAAACGGAACATCCATAACAATTTATCCTGAGGGAACAAGAAACCGTACCGATCAGGATCTTATAGAATTCCACAAGGGTTCCTTTAAAATTGCTCAAAAAACAGGTTGTCCCATTATTCCTGTTGTTGTAAACAACACTAATGCAATATTTGAAGATCATCCCTGGGCTCTCAAAGCATCCCATGTAGTAATTGAGTACTGTAAACCAATTTACATGAATGAACTTTCCAAGGAAGATCAGAAAAATATTGATGAATATGTTCATGATATCATTCTTAATAAATATCGCGAAAATAAAGCTCTTGTCTAAAAGCTTATTACTTCAAAAGGGTTGCCACTTTGATAGTGACAACCCTTTTTAATTTCTTACATTTTGCTTCCGGTTTTGGAACCTCCACCAAGCTTAACTCCTTCAAGAACATTGGTCTCAAAAGAAAATACAACCTTGTGGTTTTCTCTGTCCTGCTTTAAAGCAATCTGTATCATATTTTCCAAAAGTTCTTCATACTTCATTCCCAGTGGCTCCCATAAATAGAATGAAAGAGATCCCGGGATAGTATTTATTTCATTTAAGTAAATCTTATTTGTATCTTTATCAATCATGAAATCTATACGAGATACGCCAGAACACTCAAGGCACTTGAAGGCATCTACTGCCATCTTTCTGATCTCGTTGCGGGTTTCACTGCTGATATCGGCAGGAATTTTTCTTGAAAGTGAAGCCATTCCCTTACTTCCACCGCTCTTTGCGCCCTTGGCACCTTTGCCGCCCTTCATATACTTATCTTCAAAGCTTAAGATATCACTGGCATTAACAGGCTCTTCGCACTCTGAAGCCTGAGCAGATTCATAATCTCCAAGTACAGCACAGTTGATCTCTTTAAGATTAGTAATTGCAGGCTCGACAAGAACTCTTTTGGCAAACTCAAAAGCTGTATCAAGAGCTTCTCTAAGCTCTTCCTGATTCTTGGCTTTACTGATACCAATACTTGAACCAAGGTTTACAGGCTTTACGATTACAGGATAAGAAAACTTTCCTTCAATCTTGTTTACAAGCTCATCACTGTTTTCGTAATCCTTCCAGGTAAAGCACAGACAATCAAGGACAGATATACCGTTGTCCTTAAGAACTGTCTTCATAACATATTTATTCATTCCAACTGCAGATGAAAGTACATCGCATCCAACAACAGGAAGTCCGAGAGTCTGTAAAAATCCCTGAAGAACACCGTCTTCAACATTAGTTCCATGAACTATAGGAAATGCTATATCTACATCTGAAACTACATTATTTCCGAATTTCTTCATAGGATATCTGATAAGGCTTACTTTATCGCCATCTTTTACCCAGATAACCTTTGTGCTCTTCTTGAGAAGATCCGGAATATGGGTATATTCCTCAATCTTATCAATGTACTCTCCCACATAATAATCGCTGTTCTTGGTTATATATACAGGTATCACATCATATTTTTCTCTATTGATGTAACCCATAGCCTGAATAGCAGATATGATTGATATCTCGTGCTCTGTACTGTTTCCACCAAATAGTACTGCTATTTTCAGTTTCATTTTTGCCTCCAAATTCAATTTAAAAAACTAAGTCACGTTTATTTAGTATAGTTATCCGGCAAATCATTTTCAAGTAATATTACTTTTTCTTTTCCGGCATCAAGCTCATACATCAGCGCTGTTGCTTCATTCAAAGTGTTTTTAACAAATAATTTTTCTGAAGAAAAGCCTTTTTCCAAAGCTCCTTTTTTGATGTATTCAGTCTGCTTCTCACCTACAAGGATAATGTAATCGCAAACTTCTGCTGCCTGGCGGCCAAATTCCATATTAAGCTCGTTTTCCTTTTCTCCAAGCTCCACCATACCTGGAGTAACCAGTATCTTAACCGTATCGGCAAAAAGTGAGAGTGTATCAATGGCCGTCTTTGCTCCGGCAGGGTTTGAATTGTAAGCATCATCAAGAATTGTTATAGGCCCTCTTTGTATAAGCTCAAGTCTGTGGGATACAGGCTGAAGGCGTCTTACAGCCATTTTCAGCTTATTCATTGGAATACCAAGAGATGCTGCCACAGCTATGGCTCCCACAACATTTTGAACATTATGTGGTCCTATAAGCTTTGTTGTAAAGTCTTCCGAGGTTCCGTCAGGTCCTGTAACCTTAAAGGAAGTACCCGCTCTTGAAACAGAAACTTCACTTGCTCTATAAGCTGCCCCTTCTCTGGTTCCATAGGTAATGGCATCACTGTACTTCATATTATCATGAATAAAGTCATTATCGAAATTCACCCATTTCAAATGCTTTCCCGGCTCTTTATAATCTTTGCTTTTTTCTTCCACAGCATCCAAAAGCTCATATTTGGTATTTATAATATTCTGCTGATTGTGGAATGTCTCAAGGTGCTGAGGACCGATAGATGTAACTACTCCGTCATCAGGATGTACAATATCGCAGATTTCCTTGATATCTCCCACATGACGCGCTCCCATTTCGCATACAAATACTTCATGGGTATTTTTAAGATCTCCTCTTATGGTTCTGACCACACCCATAGGTGTATTAAAGCTTTCAGGAGTAATAAGTACTCTGAAGCCTTCAGATAAAAGTGTATTTAAATAATATTTAACACTGGTCTTACCGTAGCTGCCTGTAACACCTATAATCCTAAGATTAGGATGTTCTTTTAAAATTCTCTTGGCATCATTTATATAATACTGATTTACCTGCTTTTCCACAGGCTTATTTATAAGATTTGCAAGAGCTGTAATAAGAGGAAACAGGGCAAAAAATATTGCAGTTACCACTCCAGTCGTAACATTATTTGTTTTATTAAATAAATTTACTGCTATGATTCCAAAGATTATGGCAAAAATTATTCCGTCGGTAATAAAAAGTCTTTGTACTCTCTGTGTTACCACAAACTTTTTCTTGGCAGGAACAGGTCTGTACAATAAAAGACATAATATGCTATAGGCTATTGCCATTATAACTATAAAATCTCCGGCTCCTAAAAGCAGCATAAATACCATACTTATACCCATTACGGCATGTATAATATTTTTCATTTTGTTTGAAGTTCTAAGGAATCTGAAATATCCCTGAAACTGATAAGATGAAAGCTGCAACATGTGAGAATAAAATCTTGTTCCCATGATCATTACAGCAATAAGTAATACAAGTTCAATTATTACCGCTAAATTTACAATCATTTTTCCACCGCTTCTTTATATTTTTACTTAGTTATTCACAGAAATTTTATTGTAACCTTGTTACATTCGTTTAAATCTTCAAAAAGCTTCCAAGAATCTTATTGAATATATAGGGCTGATCCAAAAATGAATAATGACCTGCATTATCTATAGCTGCAAGTCCGGCTTCCGGCATAAGTTTTTCCATTTTCTGTCCATCGGATATAGGGGTTGCAGTATCATTTTTGCCCCAGATCAAAAGAGCCGGCATTGTTACCTTTGGCATATAGGGCTCCATATCTTCATTCACCACCTTGACCATACTGGCTCTCATAGTAGGTGAAGCTGCACTGTAATCGGCTGAACCGAATTTTTTCTGTAGTTTATTTAAGGCATCAGGATATATTTTCAAGATTCCGGAATTTGTAATAAGCTTTTTGTAAAACTTGTATTTCTTTTGTCTTTTAAGCTGAGCCGGAGTCTTAACTGCTATTACCCCTGCACTGTCTACCAGAATCAGACTCTTTATTTTAAATCCAAAATCGTCAGTTAAGGATCTGGCCGCCATTTTGATACTTACTCTTCCACCATGGGAATGTCCAAGAAAAATAATCTCTTTTTCCTCCGGAAAAAGCTTTTTTACAAACTTGACCACGAAGGAAATATAATCATCCACCGAGTAGGCAAAGGATGGTTCATCGCTTTTACCAAACCCTGGCATATCCATGGCTACTACATGATATTTGGCGGATACAAAATCAAAAATGCCACTAAAGAGATCTATATTGGATCCCCAGCCATGAAGCATTACCAAAAGGGGACCCTGTCCTTCCTCTCTGTAATTTATATTCAAATTATCTATAACTGTATTCATAATTACCTCTGGGATAAACCAAGGATTATATCCCTTTTATTCAAAAAACATTACTATTTTTATTCCTTGTTTGCACATTGTATAATAACACAATTTTTTACTGTAAAACACTTAGCATAATAATAAACTTTGATATATAAACAGGATTGCTCAAAATACTGTTAACAGAATCATACATCTCATAACTGTTCTCAGTATCGTTTGTAACATAATTTATCGCTTCAGGATTAAGTCCCATTAAAAAATGTGCATGATTTTCTATTATGGTAGTGTATTCATGATTATAAATAATATAATCTGTAACTGTCAGACATCTCATGTCATCAAACAATGTTTCCAGCACATCTCCACCTGTACATTTAGTTACAAACAAAGTTGAATTATTGGCATTGGAAGCTATTTCTTCAGACCTTTTTCTAAGGGCATTCATAATAGTTGTACATTGTTCTCTGTCCACCGGCTGAGTGGTTGAAATGTAGGTTACACCCCCAAGGAATACGGCATCATCCTCTTTAAACAACTCGGAAAAATCCTCATCGGCAAAATAAATATCCATGACTTCTTTATAGGATGCATTGCCTGTGGCTCTATACAACTCAGCTGCTGCCAAAAAACACAGACTGTTTTCCCCTTCATTTTCATTGTTCATATAGCATTTCCAGGCTCTGTCCGCTGCTCTTAGGCAGTCTGTGGCATAGGATGAATCAAAGCTTTGATAGAGATAGCTAAACTTAGCAAGTAGTCCGGCAAAGGCGATAGTAGCATCCATGGTTATGGGAGTAACCTGTACATCTGCACGGGAAAGCTCTGTCACACCATTTTGAACTGTAAGGGCAGCCGCATGAACACCACCTGTTTTACTGTCCTGCATTTTAAGCATCCAGTCTACTTCATATTTTATCTCATTCAAAATATCCGGCACCGTATCTCCACTTTCCGGAATATTGGAGTCATCACTAAAAGCGTCCTTATTAAGCTCATAAGAGAGCAAAAGATTCTGCGCCACATCGCAGCCCTCTATTATATCTCTGTTTGCTTTGGCATCAAGATGCCAGCCACCTGTAACATCCATTTGAACCGATTTATCGTCTTCAAGATAGGCATTATTAGTATGGCAGGCAGAATGAGCACTTTCACCTGCATACTGTTCCATCAGAGTATATCCGCAGCGGTTATAATAAAAGACTTTAGCGGATTCTTTCATAAGATTCATATATATATCATCACTTATGGAAAAGGAATATGAACTTCCAAGGGTTTCGTTATAAATATAGTAATCTCCCGGAGTTTCAAGCTCTGTAAAATATCCGTAGCTGTCATATTCATTTAGTTCTTCGTTATACTTAAGTCTTCTTATTTCACCTGTATATACAACCTTGTCTGTTTCAAGATCCCTTACTTCAAAGGTATCTGCTATTTCCTCTCCTCTAAAAACCGCTATTTTCTCTGACTCTATCTCATAGCCCTTTTGATCTATCAATATTCCCGGAATATCCACCGGTAGCTCATAAGACATATCAAGAGCAGGGTCAGTTACATCAACCTGATCCTGCTCTGTAATAGATTGCTCATTTCCACTGTTTTCAGCGGCTGCATTATCTGATTTTACTTCTTCTTTAGAAGAACATCCGGTAAAAAGCATTGTTATAACAGCTGCTGCCGTAATACCGGAAATAATTTTTCTTCCCCCACGCATAATAAATATTTCTCTCTTACTTTTTATTTAGGCAAATAAAACCGGTCAAAAGCCTCTTGTTCTATTATAAGCTCTTGACCGGTTTAATACACCTTTTTTTATTTTAAAGTTCCAAAAATTATGTAAAACAGGCTATTTTACATTAGCTCAAAGCATTTCTATCAGGCTTTGTTCTAAATCATGCTTTCTTACCTGCTCTGTTAAAGTTGATAAGACAGCCATCAAGAATGATTTCTCTTTCTGTATCTGTAAGGTCTCCCAGTCGAAGTGTGAACGCCTTCATGGTACCACCTGCAACTGCATAAGCCTTGATTTCCTCAGCCTTGGTTTCTACTGCCTTTCTGATTCCAGGTAAGAATACATAATCCTTATTGGTAAATGGTAAATCACCATCTTCAATAACAAATGGAAGCATTCCCCAGTTAATAAGGTTAGAACGGTATCTCTTTGTGGCATATTCATTTGCAATATTTGCCCATCCACCAAGAACCTTCTGACAGGATGCTGCCTGCTCTCTAGCTGAACCATCTCCCGGCTTAACTGCAAAAATAGTTGAACCAAAGCCAACATTTGTCATATTAACATCAGCATAATCTTTATTTATTGTAGCAAGTACTTCTTTAAGTTCCGGAACTGCTTCTACAGGATCTTTTCCATTTATAAGAGCTGTCTGAGCTTCTCTAACCTCTTTTGCAAGACCAACATATGCAGGATCTTTTCTTGAAAGAGTAAACTCTGCAAGTCCTTCCGGATTTGATCTGTAGGAAGATGTCTCACCGGATGGAATAAGCTCATCTGTTGTTGTAACAGGATCGTGAATCTCTGAAACAACTTTAAGCACCAGATTTTCCGGAAGAGCACTCATCTTTGGCCAGTCTTTAATGTTTGGTCCAAGCTGAAGTTCAACACTTGGATCTGCAACTCCCTTGGAATCAAATACTCTGTTAGCATAGATCTTGGAATCAAAGTGATATTTATACTTTGCAATTTCTCCGTCAAAATCTGTAGCCGGTGTAAGAACACCCTTATTAGCTGCTGTTGCTGCAATTGATCTTGCATCCATAAGAGCAACTGAAGATATCTGACCATTCTGAACCTTAGAACCTTCGCGGTTAGGGAAGTTACGGGTTGAATGTCTGATACTGAATGCGTTATTAGCAGGTGTATCTCCTGCGCCAAAGCAAGGGCCACAGAAAGCAGTTTTAAGAATAGCTCCTGTCTCCATGATTGTTGCAGCTACACCGTTCTTGATAATCTCCATATAAATTGGAGTAGAAGCAGGATATACACTAAGAGTAAATCTGTCATTACCAATGTAGTTACCTTTTAAGATTTCAGCTGCGCTGCAGATATTCTCAAATCCGCCGCCTGCACATCCCGCAATAATACCCTGATCTACGTGGAACTTACCATCTTTAATCTTATCTCTGAGAGAATATTCTATCTTATCACCAAAGCTTACTTTAGCTCTCTTTTCTACGTCAGCAATAATATCCTCAAGGTTTGCATTAACCTCTTCTATCTCATAAGTATTGCTTGGGTGGAAAGGCATGGCAATCATAGGCTTAACTGTCGATAGATCTACCTTTACAAGGCCGTCGTAGAAAGCCACATCTGCTGGATTAAGCTCCTTATAATCTGACTTTCTTCCATGGATATCATAGAACTCTTCAATCTCACTATCTGTCTGCCAGATAGATGAAAGGCAGGTTGTCTCTGTTGTCATTACATCGACACCAATACGGAAATCTGCAGAAAGGTTCTTAACACCAGGGCCTACAAATTCCATAACCTTGTTCTTAACATATCCTGAACCAAATACTTCGCCGATAATTGCAAGAGCAACGTCCTGAGGACCCACACCCTTTTGAACATCTCCTTCAAGGTAAATAGCAACGACTTCAGGCATCTTAATATCATAGGTCTGACTAAGAAGCTGTTTAACGAGCTCAGGTCCGCCTTCGCCAACTGCCATAGTTCCAAGTGCACCATATCTTGTATGTGAATCAGAACCAAGAATCATTCCTCCACCTGTTGCAAGGACTTCTCTTGCAAACTGGTGAATAACTGCCTGATGAGGTGGTACATACATTCCACCGTACTTTTGTGCTGCAGTAAGACCAAACATGTGATCATCTTCATTAATTGTTCCACCTACTGCACAAAGTGAGTTATGGCAGTTTGTAAGAACATATGGAATTGGAAACTTCTCAAGACCTGATGCTCTTGCTGTCTGAATAATTCCTACAAAAGTAATATCATGAGAAGTAAGCTTATCAAACTTAATCTCAAGCTTATCAGCACTTCCTGATGTATTATGTGCCTGTAATATACCGTATGCAATAGTGCCCTTTTTTGCTTCCTCTTTGGAAACGGTCTTACCTGTCTTAGAAGCTACTGCTGCCTGTGCATCAGAAGCATCCATAACTATGTCAACTCCATTTACCAGGTAGCATCCGTTTTCATATGAACTTACCATTTAGATTCCTCCTGTCCTGACTATGCTTTTAAAAGTTTTATTTACCTGTATACAATTATGCAATTTCAATTTGCCTTATATTGCGCTATTTTAACATAAAACTCATTTTGTGAATAGTACTTTTTTGCATTAAATCATTAAAGTATTCCTCAAGGTCTAAAAAAGGGGCATGGCAATTTGGCCACACCCCTGTTGCATTTATAAATTACTTTTTAATTGTAATCTTATCAAGATGCCAGATATCATCTACATATTCCTGAATAGTTCTGTCAGAACTGAACTTTCCTACACAGGCAGTATTCATCATGGCTATCTTAGCCCACTTCTTCTTATCTGTATAGGTTTCAGAAATCTTCTTCTGAGCCTCAAGATAGGATTCGAAGTCCTTAAGAATAAAGTATTTATCAGCCTTATTTCCCTTTACTTCATTTAAAAGAGAATTGTAAAGAGGTCTAAATAGCTCTTTATCCTTACTAAAGGTTCCGTCTACCAGCTTATCTACCACCAGCTTAACCTTTGGATTATGATTATAAAGATCCCTTGGATTATATCCACCGTTCTTTTCATAATCAATTACCTGCTGTGAGGTCAGACCAAAGATAAACATATTCTCATCCCCGACTTCCTCCAGCATCTCAACATTTGCTCCGTCAAGGGTTCCGATGGTAACTGCTCCGTTAGCCATCATCTTCATATTACCTGTTCCGGAAGCTTCCTTACTGGCTGTAGATATCTGCTCTGATATATCTGCTGCCGCAAAAATGAGCTCGGCATTGGATACACGATAATCTTCAATAAATACAACCTTAAGTCTGTCCTTGATATCAGGATCGTTATTAACTACTTCAGCCACAGAATTTATAAGCTTAATTGTAAGCTTAGCTGTTTCATAGCCTGCAGCTGCCTTGGCACCAAAGATATATGTCTTTGGATAGAACTCCATTTCAGGATTTTTCTTTATTGTATCGTAAATATAAATGACCTGAAGAATATTCATAAGCTGGCGCTTATACTCATGTAGTCTCTTTACCTGACAATCAAAAATAGATTTAGGATCTACCTTTATATTGTTATGTTCCATAATGTATGCAGCAAGGCGTTTTTTATTGCTCAGCTTAATATCCATGAACTCTTTCTGAGCTTTTTTATCATTTACCAGCTCTTTTATACCGGAAAGCTTACTAAGGTCTACTACCCAGTCTTCTCCAACCTTCTCATTAAGCCAGTCGGCAAGTAAAGGATTGGCATGCATGACAAATCTTCTCTGAGTGATTCCGTTGGTCTTATTATTAAATTTCTCCGGCATCATTTCATAGAAATCTTTAAGCTCACGCTGTTTTAATATTTCTGTATGAAGCCTTGCAACACCGTTAACTGAATAGCTACCGATAATTGCAAGATGTGCCATCTTAACCTGATTATCGTAAAGTATGGCCATACTGCGAATCTTATCCTGGGCATTCTGAGTATACTGCTGCATCACCCTGTCACAGAAACGTCTGTTGATTTCATCCACAATCTGGAAAATACGCGGAAGAAGTCTCTGGAATAAATCCATAGGCCATTTTTCAAGGGCCTCAGACATAATTGTGTGGTTAGTATAACAGCATGTGTGAGTTGTAACCTCCCATGCCTCATCCCATGTAAGATAATATTCATCCATAAGAAGTCTCATAAGCTCTGCCACAGTTACTGTAGGATGAGTATCATTCATCTGAAATACTGTTTTTTCATATAACTTACGAATATCCTTGTGATTCTTAAGATATCTTTGAAGAGCTGTCTGAACAGAAGCAGATATAAAGAAATACTGCTGTTTAAGTCTGAGCTCTTTACCTGCAATATGATTATCATTAGGATACAAAACTTCACAAATCTGTGAAGCAAGGTTATCCTGCTCTACTGCTTTCTGATAATCACCCTTATCAAAGGAATCAAGCTGGAAGCACTGAATCGGCTCTGCATCCCATATTCTGAGTGTATTAACAACACCATTGCCATAACCAAGAACCGGCAGATCAAAAGGTACAGCCCTTACTACCTGATAGCCTTCCTGTCTGAACATTGTGCGACCATGATCGTCCGTATACATATTTACATATCCGCCAAACTTTACCTCTTTGGCATATTCAGGCCTTCTAAGTTCAAAAGGATTACCGTTTTCAAGCCAGTTATCAGGAGCTTCTACCTGATAGCCATCTACAATTTTCTGCTTAAACATTCCATATTTATAACGGATTCCGCAGCCATAGGCTACATATCCAAGAGTGGACAGTGAATCCAAAAAGCAGGCAGCAAGTCTTCCAAGTCCTCCGTTACCAAGGGCCGGATCATGCTCCTGATCCTCTATTAAGTTAATATCTACTCCCAGCTCCTCAAGAGCCTCTTTAACCTCATTATATGCCTGGAGATTTATAAGATTATTTCCCAAAGCACGTCCCATAAGGAATTCCATAGACATATAATATACAATCTTTGGATCCTGCTCTTCAGCTGCCTTCTGAGTATCCATCCAATGATCTATGATGGCATCCTTAATAGCATATGCCGCTGCCTGATATATTTGCTGTGGAGTTGCTTCTTCGAGTGTTTTTCGATAGAGTGTTTTTACATTGTAAAGTACACTTCTTGTAAAAAGATCTTTGTCAAAAGATAGTTTCTTTTTTTTCATTAAATCCTCCAATGATGCTTTTATAATTGAGGTTTCGGAATACAGATTATATATTGTCAAGTGTTTTTGACATTATATAAGCATGATTTTCCCTAAAACCGCGTATAAATATATTTTACAGCTACTTCTGTTTTTATTCCATAGATTAATGCTCGTTTTATTGTTTTTTAATTTTTAAATTTTTTATGCTATACTATCAGAGACTGATATTTCAGCAGAAAGTAGGTATATTATGGCAAAAAAGACAACTTTGAATTTAAAAAAATATACAGATTTTATTATGGATAAAACTGTAAATCTTCTTAATATTGATTCTCCCACAGGTTATACAGACGAAGCTGCTGCCTGGGTAAAAAAAGAATTCGAAAGCCTTGGTTTTGAGGCATGCATAACAGGTAAAGGCGGTGTTTTAGTAAATCTTGGCGGAAAAGACAAAAATAATGCCTTATTTCTTGAGGCCCATACAGATACCCTTGGCGGTATGGTATCATCAATAAAACCAACAGGCAGACTTGTAGTTACTCCCCTTGGCGGTATGAATGCCAACAACGCAGAAACAGAAAATGTAAGAGTTGTTACAAAGTTTGATGGTACATATGAAGGAACCTTTCAGCTCACCAATGCTTCTATTCATGTAAACGGTGAATATAATGATACCAAGAGAACCTTTGAAAGCTGCGAAGTAGTTCTCGATGAAGATGTAAAAACAAAAGAAGATACTCAGAAGCTTGGTATAAGCATAGGTGATGTTGTATGCTTTGAACCAAATACCCGTATTACA
>JAILBM010000156.1 GCA_024680925.1 Butyrivibrio sp. | reverse complement strand
GCCACTGATGAAGAAAGTAGTTCCATTTGGATTTAAACATAAATCTGGTACAGGCTGGAGATATACATGGCATTTGGATACGGATTCCAAGAACGAGTTCCATTTTGAATGTAATGAGTGCATATATGCTCAGATTCTTGGGAAAAGAAATCTCATGAAGCTGGGATCAATGTGCTGCCATGCAGATATAATTAACTATGGTGAACTGCATTACACAGATTTTATAAGGACCAAGACCTTGTGCCAGGGGGGTGATTACTGCGATTTTTATTTTGTAAGGCATGAAACTGATGCCGGAGATGGGTGGCAGAGAACAAAGAGCATTTAATAACAAAATTTATAAGATAGATAAAGGGCTCTCAACTATAAGTTGAGGGCCCTTATATATGCTTGATTTTGTGTATCAACCGCTGGTTTATGCTATTATATATTGCAGTAATATAAGAGGTTGGTTTTTAGGTTATGATTTTTACAGAGAAACAGGTTTTTGACGACAGGATACTTAGATTTTTTTCTATTCCGGCGCTGATATTATTAGTATTTTTAAATGGAGTGCTGGGAATTTGGATGAATGTTTCAGAGAACATTTTTTATATTGTGGCTATGTCATTAGGGATTTCCTTGATGATAGCTTATGTTATTAGTGTTGTTTTTATCTGGCCGTTTCTGTTTGTGAGTTTTCTTTTTGCAAAGAAACTTATTTTTGAACAGGACAAGATGGTGTATAAGGGCAGGTTTATTTGCAAGGAGTTCTCGTATAGTGATATTAGTTATGCGAAGATAAGAGTTGTAAGCTTGTCAGCGTACGGAACGCCCAAACTCATAATAGATATTTGTCAGGATGATTCTGATCAGAAATTGGTTTTCAGGAACATGTATGCACAAAAAGAAATGATTGAAGAAATGCAAAGACATATTCTAGTAAAAATGGCCAGGTAAATAGCAATGATATATAGATATAGTTCAAAAGAAACAATCAGAAGCGGAAATTACTCTAATGGACTTGAAAATATAGAACCCGATTTTCCTTTATTTCCAAGGCTTTTAAATGTTGATATCTCAGAGACTGAATACAATAATAAAAAACGAGCCATTATATCAAATGATGGTCTGATAAAGCTTGTATATGATATTTATGATTATGGTGATTCATTGGATATAGTGAAACGCCAGGGCATATTATCAGTAATAATTAAGATTATATTGTTTTTTGCATATTTAGTTTTGGCCATATCCCTTATCCAGTCCGGAGAGAATTTCTTTCAGGAAGGATATAAGTATCTGCTGGTTTTCTCGATGATTTTTATATTTTTCTTTTATGTTTTTTTAGTGGAAAGAGAATACCAGAGGCTGCTTGCGGCTTTTTATACTAAAGATAAATTGGCAAACAGATACTGGATCCGAAACGAAGGAAGAAAATCTTTAAAAAATATATTGCTGGATTCTATGGTCATCCGTAAAAACGTCATCTATGAGGATGCTGACGAAGGACAGATAGAATCAGCTAAGGAATATACAAGCGTTAATAATAACAAGGATATTGTTTATAAACTTGGAAAAGCCATTGTAGCTATCACAGCACTGTTTGTGATTGGAAATATTGTGGCTTTATTTAAGCTGGATTATACGCCTAAAAAAGTCCTTCTGGGTCTTGGATTTTCTCAGATACCAATCCTTGCGTATTCCCTGGTGTTTAGAGACTATGTTTCATTTGATGATACAAGAAAAAGACCTAATAACGGATTATGTATAGATATGGTGGGAGTACCTTTTATACTTCTTGCTATTACATCATTTATTGTTGTGCTCAAGCTTTCTATAATTGCCCAGGTATACAGGGGATTAAAAATTATTGTTGTAGTTTATCTTGTGATATTAGCAGTATTTCTTTTGCTTGGTTTTATAAGATTTCATAATAAACCAAACTGGAAGAGACAGATTGGCGGTTACATTCTTTTTGCCACGCTTCTTGGTTATTGCGCGGTAGGAACCTTTTTTTACGGAACAAGTTCTGTCTCGGAACATGTCCACTGTGATTATGTTTCCAAACATTTGGGCTCAGGAAGAACGACTTCGTATTATGTGACTGTTAAGCTCTGGGACGGCTCTGAATATGAATGTGAAGTCGACAGACACACTTATGACGGTGCAGAAACTGAAAGATTAGTTTCATGTCACAGATACGGTAAGCTGGGCATTGAATACATGAGAGTTCATTTAGAAAGCCAAATATCAGGTAAGTAAATAACAATGAGGAGCAAAACGTTGCAACAAGTAATAGCTCTGAATTGCTTATAAAGTATAGTAAATAATAGAAAGACAGGTTTAAGGTGGTAATAAATTTATATACTACTCAAAGTAAAATCATTTTTTTACTGGTGTTTTTTTCACCTTTATTAATTTACATTATTTAGAGTTTTATAAAGTTGATTTATCAAGTTGATAGGATGAATGTATGAAAAAGACAATAATTAAGATTTTAAAAGGTTTGGGGATAACAATAGTAGCTATACCGGTTATTATAATAGCATTATTTATAGCAATAGAAGTAGTTGGATATGCAGCCAATCATATTACGACAAGTAAGCAGACAAAAGAACTGACGGCGTATATAGAGAAAACTATAGAAGATGCAAGTATATCAGAAGTATATTCATTTACAGGAAATTCAACAGGAACAGGTAATCACGTCGAATGCCTGTCCCGAATTACATTCAAATCTGATATGTCAGAGGATGATGTAGATACAATATTTAAAGAAAAATATAAGTATTATGATCTGGAAGGTCAGGAGGGCAGCTATGTCATAACTGTTTATGGTGACGCTCCTTTTCCGGACAATATTGAAGGACATTAAATATTAGACTAGGTAGTACTATTGTTTGAGGAGATAGACATGAATGCAGATGAAATGTGGAAAAAGTCCGGTTTAAAAGGAGATTATGAGGCATGGGCATTTGGCAAATCGGCTGATGAATTGGCAGAGCTGGTATTAAATGGAACAAAAACAGCAACATGTTCAGTATTTACTCTTTATGAGGTAGAGGGGGAAGAACTTCCAAAAGAAGGTGAACTAAGTATTGTTTTGGATTCTAAAGATAATGCTGTTTGTATTATACAGACAACTAAAGTTTATGTTACTTCTTTTAAGGATGTTTCAGAAGAACACGCATTTAAGGAAGGCGAGGGGGATAAGTCTCTTAAGTATTGGAGAGATGTTCACACAGAATTTTTTACAGAGGAGTTAAAAGAGATAGAGCAGGATTTTAATTCTGATATGAAGGTTGTTTGTGAGGAATTCGAGGTGGTTTACAAATGAATAAAGTATTGATACTAGGTTGTTCCGGCAGCGGTAAGAGCACATTTGCGGTAAAGCTTCATGGATTACTGAATCTTCCTTTATATCATTTGGATAACATTTGGTGGAATGAAGACAAAACGCATATTACAAGAGAGGAATTTGACCAGGCTATCGCTAGATTAGTTTCAGAAGATAAGTGGATTATTGATGGGGATTATAGCAGGACTTATGAAAATCGTATAAAAGCTTGTGACACAATCTTTTTCCTTGATTATGGTCAAGAGGTATGTATGGAAGGAATTACAGGAAGAGTCGGACAAGAGCGCGATGATATGCCATGGACAGAACAGGAACTAGATCCTGAACTGGTAGAACTGGTACAAAGATATGATGAAGTCAATAAGCCCAAGCTATATGAACTGTTTCATAAGTATCCGGATAAGAAGGTTATAGTGTTTTATTCCAGAGAAGAGGCACAAGATTATCTTAATGTAGGAGTTTGATTTTCAAGAGTAAATAATAAAAAAGAAAAACTCTGAAAAATAATAACTTTTGGAGGAACTGATCATGGATGACATCATTATCAGAGAAGCGTTATCCAAAGACGCAGAAGAGCTTATAGCATATACTAAGCGTATAGGCAGCGAGTCAGATAATTTAACGTTCGATGGCAATGGATTTCCTATAACCGTTGAGCAGGAAAAAGCTTTTTTGGAAGGCGTTCATAAAGATAAAAAATCAATTCATTTATTAGCAATAAAAAATGGTAAAATTGTAGGTGATGGAAGTCTTGGAGGTATGCCAAGAAGGATGAGCCATCGTGCTGATCTTGGATTGACTGTAATTAAAGATGAGTGGAACCAAGGCATAGGGAGCAGGCTTTTAGAAGAACTCATAG
>JAILBM010000114.1 GCA_024680925.1 Butyrivibrio sp. | reverse complement strand
AATCTTTATAATTACCAGGGAATAAGGTTCTATAACAAAATTAGTTAGCGAATCTGTTTGGGTTTCTGTAGTGGTGGGACATATTTTTTTCGGATCTTCAAAAGAGTTTGCATCACTTAAGCTGTCTCCTGAAAGAACTGTTAATAGAGCAGTATCTTTGTAGGTTGATAAATCAAAGCTGCTTATATCTATATTTATGTTGTAGGCATTTTGACTGGTGTTGACAAGCTTTACTATTATGTTTTCATCTTCATCCATCACTGTAGAAGCATATATGTCCTTAGGCTGCTCTTGGGTATAATCAATATATAATTTATCATCAAGGTAACACTTTATGTTATTTCCGGATACCTCTACCTTTATGTGATAGGTTTTGTTTTTTTGCAGGGTAAGATTTTGAACTGTGCCTGATACCTGTCCGCTTTTTACATTTTTGGATACTGTCTGCAGGCAGGAAACGGTGTTACCCCATCCACCAATGTTCCAAAAAATATTATTGGAAGTATTCTCAACACATACCGGGATAAGAAAGCCTTCAGAACCATCCAATATAGTTGCATCTACTGTGAGAGTGTAGTTGCTCCAGTCTTTGTCTCCTACATAAATTGAATCTCCGGTATTGGTATCGTAAGGATTGCCGGTACTTGTCTGTATCAGTTGACCGCCTTTTATCAACCAGCTACCTTCGTTTATAGACCAGTTATCATTTTTTAAAGTATCAACATCTTCGAAGTCTGTTTCATACAAAATATCCTCTGACTCATTATCCGTTATCATAAGATTATCAAAGGCTGCAGAAGTCATCCAGGTGGCAAGACCAACATATCCTGTCAGATTATAGTCTTCTGAATCTTCTTCACAGACAAGGGTTCCCTCAACATAGGTTGTACCGGAATTTTGAGCAAACAGCTGCTGGACATAATAGTCTGCAGTACCAAAAGCTGTGTTGTTATTGAAATATATAAGGTCAGGATCCCACTGGGTACTGGTTTCATTACCAAATAACGGAGCATAGCAGGCCATTTCAACAATATCACCATTTCTTTCAAGAGCGGTCATGTACGAAGCTTCTGCCAGGGCTGCTTCCAGAGTATTGGATTTAGCGGCATATTCACCAAGAAATACTTTGGCATCCGAATTTCTGTCATAAGCATCGTATCTTTTATTATTGGTCAGAAACCAGTCAGGAGATTCGTAATAGTGTTCATCGACAAGGGTAGTGATAGTATTATCTTTTGAGTCTATATACTCCCAGCCTTCCGTTGAGCCTGAAGAGGTGCCATTGGCGACACATAGTTCTATATCTGAGTAAAGCTCGGGATTTGTTTTGGCTGCATCTTCAAAAGCTGTGGCAAAGGCTTCGAAATGTTCGTGATATTCACTTTGCCATTGTTCATTACCTATGCAGATATATTTAAGTGCAAAGGGCTCTTCGTGACCCATATTGCATCTGACTGATCCCCAATAGGTGTCGGAATCACCTTTACAAAATTCCACCAGATCCAGAGCATCCTGAACACATTGTTTAAATTCTTCACTGTCAAGGTCATAAACTATATATTTAGGACTTTGCACAGGACAAGTCATCCCTGCGTTTAAAACCGGCATGGGAAGTGCATCCAGGGCTTCGCAGAGCTTAAAATATTCATAAAAGCCAAGTCCGTAAGTCATATAGTAGGGATTGGCTGCATTACCCTTCCAGATGTCCTCACCCTGAGGTCTTATGGCTACATCCCCTGTGGAATTCGAATTCAGATCAAAGGTAAGGCCGTTACCTATAGAATCCTTCCAACTATACATAGAAGATTCGCTTCTTCCTTCTATAACGCATCCACCAGGAAAACGTAAAAATGAAGGATTTAATGCTTCAAGATATTCACCCAGATCCTTTCTTATAGGAAGATCTTTGTAAGTATCGGTGGGCATAAGAGAAACCATATCTGTAGCTATGGATCCTTCTTCAATTTCAATACAATATCTTACATCTTCGGAAAGGGTTGAATTTGATGTAAGAGTAGTTTCATATTTACTCCAGTTGTCTGTTACCTCAGGAATTGTGGCAGAAGCATATATGTTACCCTTACTGTCCTTTAAGGAGAGAGTCACACTGCCTGTATATCCATCAATTCCTCTTATATATATAGAAGCTATATAGGAAGCATCCTTCTCTATGTATATACCATCAAGGAAACCTGTGTTATAGATTCCGCCTTCTTTGCCTTTGCAGGTTATAAGGGCATAGTTGGTATTGTATTCGTTTAAACTATCACTTGAAGAAGAACCGTCAATTATTTCAAAGGATGATTTATCTGATAAGGTATTCCAACCGTGCATGGCTCCGGAGTTTGCAAGGCCGCCGTATTCAAAGGATCTGTTTTTTATAAGCTCTGCATAAAGACCGCCGTCGACAGCAAAGTTTATATCTTCCAGAAAGATACCAAAAAGAGTATCGGATATTTCATAAGTGTTTTCCGAAGAAAGAGTGTAGTTGGCAGAGAGAACCTTATTGCTTTCGGAGGCATCACCGTATAATGATGTATCTTCAGATATACTGGAAGTATCTTTTGCCGGAGTGCTTTCTGTGGTTTGTGAACCACAGCTATTTAAAGATACTATGATGCAAGGGGATAACAAAAGAGCAAGAAATTTTTTTCTTTGCATATTCATCTTTGAATTTCCTTTCTTTGTTTGAAATATTTTTTGTTTTTATAAAATAATAAAAAGAACAGCGAATGTAAAATGGCTCAACCACGTGCTAAATCAAGGCTTTTGGAAATTTTGTGGCAATTTTACCGAAGTTCAAATCAAGTTTTTGTGAAATATTTTAGAAAAAGCCAAAATACATTGATTTATAAGGGTACATTAACACATAAGGTACTTTGTTTACAACATTGACTTTTAGATAATATAATAATAAAATATAAAAAGCTAAAGTAATTTACAAAAAATTAAATTTCTAGAAAACAAGCTACTTTTCACAGCTAAATGGCAATATCTGATAATTGCCTGCAATATATGAAAAGTTGCAGATAACTTTTAAAAGGGATAAGGAAAAAGTTCATGGGGCTTAAAAGACTTCAAAAGTTAGTTTCAATTGGTTTGATGGTATCAATGGTTGCAGTTACTTCAGTAGGAGGCACAGTAACAGTTCTGGCTTCTGATGCAACTGCGTCAGCTCAGGAGAATGACAAAAGTGAATCTGCGGATAGTGCAGCACAGGAAAGTGATGATACTGAAGCTGAAGAGTACGTAAGTGAACGTATATCTACTAATTATTCTGTTATCAGCAGCAGTTTTTCAAAGTCTGAGTATTCCGGGGAAGATGTTTTTTATCCTGCATCTGAAACCGTTACAGAGGGAAAGGATTTACTTACATCTGATACCAGAGACTATTCTGAAAATGGACAGGTTCTTGATTTATCAATTGATGATACTGTTACATTATCTATAGATGTTCCTGCCGATGGTTTGTACTATTTGCAGTATGATTATCTTTCGTATGATGAGTCAATTCTTCCTATTGAATTGTCTATGACAATTGATGGAGATTATCCTTTTTATGAATGTAGAAATATAGAACTTGAAACAACCTGGGTACCTGATGAGGAACCTTCCTATGACAGATATGGTAATGAGGTTGTTACAGTTCCGAATAAGGATATAAAGTGGGAGACCACATATCTTTATGATTCCAGTTATCGTCACAGTGCTCCTCTCATGCTTGAACTTACAAGCGGAGAGCATGAGATAACAATCGAGGTTGATGAAGGAACATTTTTACTTGGTGGTTTAAGACTCATTGCTCCTTTTGAAACAGAAGCTTATACAGGAAGCGAGACGGCAACGGGATCTGAGCTTATAACCCTTCAGGGCGAAGATTTTACATCCGCCAATGATTCTTCAATACACGGTGTTGCAGAATATGATACAAGTCTTGAGCCCTATGCGGTTACTGATACAGTTCTTAATACTATTGATTCAGATTCATTTGATTCTGCCGGACAGAGTATAAGTTATGAGTTTGAAGCTCCATCAGCCGGAAATTACTACATAGCTCTTAATTACAGACAGTCAGAAAAAACAGACTTTCCTGTATTTGTAGATGTTAAGGTGGACGGTGAGATACCAAACGATCAATTTGAAAGTTATCCTCTTGCATATACAACCAAGTATAAGACCAGTACTTTAGTGGATGAGGACGGAAATAACCTTAGCATATATCTTGATGCAGGAGTTCATGAAATATCATTTACAATAAGTATGGATCCTATCTGTTATGTAATGGATGAACTTGATGTGATCATGTCTGAAGTAAATGACCTTGCACTTGAGATAACAAAGGTTGCAGGTACCAATTCAGATAAGTACAGAGATTTGAAACTTTCAAGATATATTCCGGGGCTTGAGGATACACTTTATGATTATGCTCAAAGACTTCGTGATCTTGAGGCTTCAGCTCTTAAGTACAGTGATAGTGAAAAGACGGTTGCAGTTATGTCTTCAATGCTTATAGCAGCATCACAGCTTGAAAGTCTTGCAGACAGTCCTGATGAAATACCGTATCGTATTTCAGAACTTTCAACAAGTACCAACTCAGTCAATCATTATCTTGCTACAACTATAGATAACCTGATTGCTAATGATATTGCCATAGATAGAATATTTATTTATCAGGAGGATGCAACACTTCCTAAGAAACCAAATATTTTTGTAAGTGCATTTATGAATATAAAGAGATTCGTTGCTTCCTTTACAGAAAAAGCTTATTCAACAAGCAATACAGATCCGGATCACCTTCAGGTATGGGTTAACCGTTCCAGTCAGTATGTTCAGATAATGCAGAAAATGATAGATGAATATTTCACACCTGAAACAGGAATTGAAGTAGACATCAGTATCATGCCTGACCAGTATAAACTTGTTCTTTCCAATTCATCAGGTAATGCGCCGGATGTAGCCACAGGTATTAACTACACCATTCCATATGAGCTGGCTGTCAGAGGAGCATTGGTGGATATGACACAGTTTGAAGACTTCCAGGAGGCAGCAGAGCCATACGAACCGGGTTACTTTATGACAGGTACAATCGGTGACAGTGTATATTCAATGCCTGAAACAACAAACTTCTGGGTTCTCTTCTATAGAACAGATACTATGGAAAAACTTGGATTGGAAATTCCTCAGACTATGGATGATGTTATAGATATGCTTCCTGATCTGCAGATGAGAGGTCTTAACTTCTATTATCCAACAGCGGGAATGATACTTATGAGAAACTTCCATGGTACAACACCACTTATAATGCAGAATGGTGGATCTTTGTATTACGGTAGTGCTTCTCAGGGAACAGCCCTTGGTTCAGAGGAAGCTGTAACAGGATTTACAGAGCTTACAGATTTGTTTACCTTATATGATCTTCCTGTAAATATTGATAACTTCTATCAGCATTTCAGAAATGGAGATCTTCCTATTGGAATAGCTGATTATGCAACCTATAACATGATGATAAATGCAGCTCCTGAGCTTGCAAGCTCATGGGAAATAGCTCTTGCTCCGGGAACACTTCAGGAGGATGGAACCATTGACAGAAGCACCTGCGGATGTGCAGAAAGTACAGTAATTTTCAAGAGTGATTCCGAAAGAGAAGCTAAGGCATGGGAATTCATTAAGTGGTGGTCAAGCACAGAAATTCAGGCTAAGTTTGGTCAGACTATTCAGATCACATACGGCGATGAATATATGTGGCCTACAGCTAATATGGAAGCATTTTCACAGCTGCCATGGGATACAGCAGATAAAGAAGTTATAGAAGAATTTGCCAAGAATGTAAAAGATATAGCAAGAGTTCCGGGTACATATCTTCTTGAAAGAGAAATGAGCAATACCTTTAATGATATCGTTGTAAACGGTGACAATGAACAGACAAGAATAGACGAAGCTGTTAAGACGATTAACAGAGAGTTTGAACGTAAGCTTGAAGAGTTCGGATACAATGATGATCAGGGCAATGTAATTGAAGAGTATGAGATTCCAACGTATGAAAGTGAGTGCGAACTTTTAGGCAGAGATGCAGAATAAGAAATTTTGCAAAATTCTAAAAGAGAACTTACAAGAAATGGGGATTAGATATGAGTGAACAGAAGGCAGTTAGTAAAAAGCCAAACAAAATTGCCAAAAGACAAAATAATAAGAACGGATATATTTTTATAGCACCTTATGCAGTGGTGTTTGCAATATTTATCCTGATTCCGGTTGTACTGGCGGTAATTCTTTCATTTACAAACTTTAATGCAATTGAGTTCCCAAGTCCGGTTGGATTTTTGAACTACATTACACTAATAACCAGTGATGAAGTATTTATGCAATACGTTCTTCCAAATACCGTTGTGTATGCGGTGGTGGTAGGTATCGGAGGATATGTTCTTTCCTTCATACTTGCATGGGCTTTGTGTAATCTTACAAAGCTTCCGAGAACAATATTTGCGCTTATTCTTTACTCACCAAGTATGACAACCGGTGTTGCCATGACAGTTCTTTGGAAGGTTATTTTCTCAGGTGACCAGACAGGACTTTTAAACAGCTGGCTGATAAACCTTGGAATAATAACAGATCCGATAGTTTGGCTGGTTAATACAAACTTCCTTCTTCCTATTGTAATAATCATAGGTTTATGGTCATCAATGGGTATCGGATTCTTATCAATGATTGCAGGTATATTGAATTCAGATGAATCTTTATACGAAGCGGCAGCCATAGACGGTGTTCGCAACAGATTTCAGGAAATGATATATATCACTATTCCGCAGATGAAACCACAGATGCTTTTTGCAGCGGTTATGTCAATCGTAGGAGCTTTCCAGAATGGTATGATATCCACACTTCTTACAGGAAATCCTTCACCGGGATATGCAGCACAGCTCATCGTTAACCACATCGAGGATTATGGTTTCCAGAGATACGAGATGGGATATGCAGCAGCAGTTTCAGTAGTACTTCTGTTGATTGTTCAGTTATTCTCAAAGGGTGCCAACACTCTTTTAACTGATAAAGATGTATATTAAGGGGAAAGGGGCATATATAAATGGCATATCATGGTAAAAGAATAAATCCTACGAGATTTGAAAAAGGACAGTTGAAGATTATAATCATTCTTCTTCCACTGGTAATATTCATGGCTTTGCCTATCATTTTCATTGCAAACCATGCATTTAAGCCTATGGATGAGCTCTTCGCTTTCCCACCGACATTTTTTGTAAAAAATCCAACACTTGAAAACTTCACCAAACTTATTAAATTCAGCCGTACAGCTGGAGTACCTCTTAGCAGATACGTATTTAACAGTTTGATCGTAACGGTTCTTACGGTTGGTTTATCACTTCTGTTTACAACCTGTGCTGCATTTGCACTTTCAAAGATAAAGTTTAAGGGAAGAGATGTAATGCTGCAGATAAACCAATTGGCAATCATGTTTGTTGCAACTGCAGTTTTGATTCCAAGATACCTGGTTATTTGTAACCTTGGAATGATCGATACAGTATGGGCACATGTACTTCCGCTTATTGCTTATCCGGTTGCACTTTTCCTTGTTAAGCAGTTCGTTGAGCAGGTTCCGGATTCGCTGATTGAAGCGGCATATATGGATGGAGCAACAGATTTTCAGGTTTACAGAAAAATTATCATTCCTATGATAAAGCCTGCAATTGCTACAGCATCAATTCTTGTTTTCCAGCAGGTTTGGACCAACATGGAAACATCAAACTATTACATTAACGATGACAGTATGAAGACACTTACCTTCTATATGAACTCACTTGTTAATGCTAATAATACAGTATCAGGACAAGGTATGGCAGCAGCTGCATCACTTATTCTGTTCATTCCTAATCTGGTATTATTTATAATCCTGCAGAATAGTGTCATGAACACAATGGCTACTTCAGGTATTAAGTAAGGAGCATTAGAGAGAGGTTTTTATGAGAAGAGTAAAAAGCATCTTAAAAAAGACTTTTGTGTCTATAAGCCTGTCAGTGCTATCTATTGTAGCCGGGATAGGAGCAATAAACAGCTACGCTGAGACTCCATATAAGACCTATACGGTTGATGGATACGGATCAGTACAGGAAACACAGACAGCTTATCTGGCCTATGAAACAATTACTAAATTTGGAGATAAGTTTTTATCCAGTCCAAGTGATATCTGCGTTACAGACGATGGGGAAATATATGTTGCAGATACAGGTAATGCACGAATCGTTGTAGGTGATCTTGAGGGAAATGAAATAAAGACAATTGGTGAAGGCACGCTGGTTACACCTAAGGGAGTGTTTGTAACAGAGGATAAACATATATATGTTGCAGACAGAGATGCTCAGGCAGTATTTGAATTTGATCCTGATGGTGGTCTTTTAAATACCTATACTAAGCCTGACAGCCCATTATACGGTGATGATCTTACATTCCTGCCTATTAAGCTTGTAGTAAATGATGCGGGTATTATGTATGTGATTTGTGAGTCCAATACTAACGGTATCGTAGAAATTTCACCTGCAGAGGGTGGAACATTCCTTGGTTATTTTGGAACAAACTTTGCATCTACTTCATTTCAGACAATTTTGTACAGAGCTATTCTTACAGATGAGCAAAGAGCAAAGATGGTAAGTAATATACCGGCTACACCTGATAATCTTGGAATAGATGCCAAGGGACTTATTTATACAGTTACACGAGGCGATGATGCTCAGGCTCTTAAGAGGCTTAATATTGCAGGTACAAACCTTATAGACAGTATTGAAAGAGGCCCGGACATTCCTTCAGCGGTTGCGGCAGGTAACCATGATAACGTATATGTTGCGGATCAGCAGGGTTATATTTACGAGTACAACAATGAAGGCGAACTGATATATGTATTTGGTGGTCTTGATGATGGTACTCAAAGAGTAGGTCTTTCAACTTTGGTTACTGCTATTAATGTAGATACAGAAGATAGAATATATATTCTTGATTCAGATAAATGTCAGATTCAGGTATATGAACCTACAGAGTTTACACAACTCCTTCATGAAGCCTTATATCTTTATTCAAAGGGAAGATATACAGAATCAAAGGCACCACTTGAAGAAGTGCTTAAAATGAACAGCATGTTTGATTATGCCAATAAGGCTATGGGAAGAGCTTATTTCCAGGAAGAAAATTATGAAATGGCTCTCAAATATGCAAAGCTTGCCAAGGATTATGAAGGATATTCAGATGCTTATTGGGAAGTTCGTAATCAGTGGCTTAAGAAAAATATAGTAACGGCAATCCTATTTATAGTTGCTCTTTGGATATTGGTTAAGGTAATTAAATTCCTTGATGAAAGAAAGGGTATATTAAAGGGAATCAGAAGCTGGTGGTCAGATAAAAAGCAGATTAGATTTATATCTAACTTGAGTTATACCAAGTATTTTATGAAGCATCCTTTTGACGGTTCCTATGGTATAGCAAGAGAGGGCAGAGCTTCCTGGTCCGTTGCAAGCTTTATGCTTTTACTCTTTACAGTTGAGTACGTCATAAATAAGTATTTATGTGGATTTTTACAAAAAACCGTAAGAGAAGGAAGATTTGAAATCTTCTCTGATATTGGAACAATCGTAATAGCAATTGTATTTCTTACTGCATGTAATTACCTTGTATGTACTATCAATGATGGTGAAGCTACAGTTAAAAAGATCTATACCTATTTTTGCTACAGCTTAAGACCATATATTATTATCACACCTGTAATATTTATTCTGTCTCATGTACTTACATCAAATGAGCAGTTCCTTATTACCATGTGCCAGATAGTAATGATTGCATGGGTACTGGTTTTGGTAGTAATTGCCATAAAAGAAGTAAACGACTATACGCCCGGCGAAACCTTTAAGGTTATTTGCCTGACAATATTTACAATTTTGATCCTTGCTCTTCTTATATTTATTGTCTATGTACTTTGGGCACAGGTATTTGAATTTATCAGCGCATTAGTTGGAGAGGTGGTGTATAGAATTGGGTATTAATATTAAAAGAGCTGTAATGACACTTATGGCAGCTACAATAGTTGCTTCATCAGCGCCTTGTTCTATACAGTCATTTGCAACAAGCACTGATACAACACAAACAACAGAAAATGAAACACCTCAGGCAGGTGAAGGCGCACAGGCCAATGGCGAAACGGTTAATGCAGATGGCGAAGTAGTCATGGAAGGTGCTGTAGGGGAAATTGATAAATCTCAGTGGATAACTGTTAAGGATTATGAAAAGGTTGCGGAAAGCGATACATATATTATGTATTACTATGAACCAAGACTTTCGATAATTCTTGAAAACAAGAAGACAGGTGCTCTTATTGAATCTACCTTAAGTGATGAAATGGATGATGGTCTTTCCAATGCAACCTGGAACGGTTATATGAAATCCGGTGTTGTAATACAGGCTATAAAAGGTACCACGAATACTTATCAGGTTGATGTAAATACAGTGGCCAATACCATTGAAACCACAAAACTGGATAACGGAATATCCGCTAAGGTATTTTGGCCTGAGTATGGTTTTGGTCTTACACTGAATGTAACCTTAGAAAATGATAATCTGGTGGTTAATATTCCGGATGATTCAATTACTGAAACAAAAGATGGCATTTATATATCAACCGTAAGTGTATTCCCATTTATGGGCTATACATTCCTGGATGATCAGAACGGATATATGCTTATTCCGGATGGGAACGGAGCACTGATTTATCTTGACAACAAAGAAGGCCGATATTCAACAGGTTTTTCTCAGATGATATACGGAACAGATGCCGGATTTACAGACAGTTCCACTACAAGTTATTTATGGTCGAAGTATGACACTGTTGTAGATGTTAACAATGTTATTGCTCCGGTATTTGGAATGGCTCATACAGACGATTCAATAGCATATCTTGCAATTGTTGAATCCGGTGAAAAAAGAGCCAGTATAGAAGCTCATCCAAATGGAGTAATGGTCAATTACAACAGATGTTTTGCAAAGTTTAAGCTTCGTGATATATACACGCAGCCACTTAATCAGTCTAATTCAGGAACTATGACAAGTGTAGAAGCTGACAGAGTTCATGAGGATCTTCAGGTAAGATTTGTTTTGTTATCGGAAGAGGATGCTGATTATTCCGGAATGGCAGTTGCTTACAGAAATTACCTTTTGGAGAATAATCTTGTAGAACCAAAGGATACAAGCTACAACACAAGAGTTGATTTCCTTGGCAGCGACAGAGAAGAATTCCTTATGGGAACTAAGGCTGTTACCATGACTACTGTTGAAGATATTGAGGGAATTTACGATGACCTGCAGGCAAATGGAATCAGTTCACTGTTCTCCGTATATAAAGGATGGCAGAAGGGTGGTATTTATAATACTCCTATAAATAAGTACAAGGCAGATAGCAATATTGGAAGTACTTCAAGTCTGACAAGTCTTATCAAAGATTCAGAAGCTGATAATTATCATCTTTATCTTTATAATAATGCTCTTGAAGTAAATGCCAAAACCAATACAACAACATTTAATGTAGTTAAGAAGGTTAATAAGAGAACTCTTGAAATCGAGGATAATGGTCAGGTTTACAATCTTTTCTATTATTTGATGCCTTCTAAGATTCAGAAGACTGTTAGTAAATTTGTTTCAAGCTATACAAAAAAAGGTGTAAATAATCTGGCACTTTCAGGTATAACCAATACACTGTTTTCATACAGCTCTCAGGGTAGTTACTATGACAGAAATGATACAGCGGGATTGATTCAGGATACTGTAACAGCCATGGATGAGAGTGTAGATATAGTTATGGAAGAACCCTTTGCTTATCTTTGGGATTATACAGATGCATTTTTGGATATGCCTTTAGGATCCTCTGACTATATGTATGTGGATGAAGAAGTTCCATTTCTTTCAATGGTACTTAAGGGAATTATTCCAATGTATTCAGACTATGTTAACTTTGAAGCAAACAAGACTGAGTTTTTCCTTCAGATGGTTGAGTCAGGTGTTTACCCTTCCTTCTATGTAACAAAGGAAAACTCTTCAGCACTTATTTATACAAGATCCTCTAATCTTTACACTACAGAGTATGCAACCTACAGAGATGCAATTATTTCTTACGATGCTCAGCTTAGAGAACTTGCAGAAGCTGTTCAGGGTTCATACATAGCAGATCATGAAAAATTGGATGCTGGTGTAACCAAGGTTACTTATGATAACGGAGTAATTGTATACGTTAATTACACAGATAATGCTCAGACAGTAGATGGCATCAAGGTTGACGCAATGTCTTATGGGATTAGCAAATAAGATGATGTATGGATTGCATCCTGATGGTTTGGCAATTCAAATATACCTTACAATGTACGAAAGGTAGATTTATAGTATGGAAACTTCTATCGGCTCAAAAAAGCTAACAAAAGAAGAAAAAAAGAAACTTAAAAAGATTAAACCGGGAAGGCTTGCCAAAAGAGAGGCTATTACAGGAGTGATTTTTATAACTCCCTGGATAATCGGAGCACTGATATTTCTTGCATATCCACTTATAACATCATTTTGGTATGCACTGAATAATATTCGAATAACTCCTGTTGGTAAAGTATTTAACTTTGTAGGTTATGGTAACTTTACAGAGATACTTCTTGCAGATGCGGATTTCCCGACACAGCTTGTGGAGTACCTTGCATCAACAGTTCTTTCAGTACCGGTCATTGTTGTATTTGCTCTTATAATCGCAATGATGCTTAACGAGAAAATAAAGGCAAGGGGCTTCTTTAGAATGATATTTTTTATTCCTGTTATCATTGTAAGCGGACCGATTCTCGGAATGCTTACAGAGCAGGGAGCTGGAAGTATCACAGCTATAGATACTCAGGCAATTACAAGTGCCATAAGTTCTTTCTTGCCACATGCATTGGCAGAACCGATTTCAGAACTCTTTGAAAACATGATTATGATACTTTGGTATTCTGGAGTTCAGATACTTATTTTCCTTTCAGGTTTGCAGAAAATTGATCGTTCAATGTATGAAGCAGCCCAGATTGATGGTGGTTCGGGTTGGGAATGTTTTTGGAAGATTACACTTCCTACAATTAAGCCTTTAATTCTGTTGAACTGTGTATATACAATAGTATTCATATCAAATAATGATCAGAATGAGATCATCGAACTTATTAAAGCATCAATGTTCTCCGGTATTCAGGAAAAAGGTTACGGGTATGCATCAGCAATGGCATGGTTGTATTCCCTGGTAGTTCTTCTTCTTGTCGGTATATTTGCTCTGCTGTTTACAGCTCGTAAGGATGTATATGAGAGACAGGTTAAGAAAGCTAAAAAGCAGATGAAACATGAACAAAGAGAAGCTAGAAAGATAGAAAGGAGGAGTATTAGAAATGCCAAGAAGATTGAAAAGAGAAGAAAGTCAGGCAGGTACAAGAGCTATGATGGAAACGGCGACTACTAATTCTAAAAATTTCGGCTCCTCTAAAAGAGTTGGCAATGGCGGAAGTAATTCTCCATGGTATAAAAATATTACAAAGGAAAAGACTCAGAGATTTCTCTTTGGTTCTAAGGAAAAAGAAGGTTTCATAAAGATGTTTGTTATCTATGCACTTCTTATCTGCATAGGTTTCATCTATATATATCCTATAATGTATATGATAAGCAAAAGCTTTATGTCACTAGATGACCTCCTGGATTCATCCATTAGCTGGATTCCAAGTTCCATAAATATTTCAAACTACATTCAGGCAGCAAAGAGTATGGATTTCTGGAAATCATTTTTCCAAAGTGTATTGATTGCAGGTATTCCTACACTTTGTAATGTTATTTCCTGTTCACTTATTGGATACGGCCTGGCAAGATTTGAATTCCCGTTTAAAAAGGTTGTTCTGGCTATTATAATTTTTACTTTTGTACTTCCAAGTCAGATTACAATGATTCCAACCTATGTTATGTATTCAAATATGGGAATTCTTGGAACCTTATGGTCCTTTATCCTTCCTTCACTTTTGGGAATGGGCATAAATGCTCCTATATTTATACTTATCTTTTACCAGTTTTTCAGACAGGTTCCTAAGGTACTTATAGAAGCAGCACAGATTGATGGTGCAGGTTATTTTAAATCATTTCTCAGAATATCACTTCCATCAGCAGCACCTGCTCTTATAACTGTTACATTGTTCTCCTTTGTTTGGTATTGGAATGAGTCCTATCTTACAGAGATGTATGTACATGGTGTTCTGACAAGTTCAGGCTGGACTACACTGGTTATTCAGCTGGATCAGTTTGCATCTAACTATTCTAGTTATGCAACTACAGCTACTAATGCAGCTACAAGTCTTAATGAATCAATCAGTATGGCAGGTACAATGCTTTCAATACTTCCACTTCTTCTTATGTACTTTGTACTTCAGAGATACTTTGTTGAAAGTATTGACAGAACAGGTATTACAGGCGAATAAATTTATAAATTCAGAGACAGTCCTTCGGGGCTGTCTTTTTAATATCATAGGAAATTGCTTTCCTATGATATTAAAAACGTTCCGCTATGGATGCGCAGCTCGCGGAGATGTATTTATTGCTTGCCAATCCGCTTGTGCGCTGGAATTTTGAAAGCGAAATTTTTCTTGTTATAAAAAATTTCGCAAACTTTTATAATTGCTGCCTAACAGATATATTAATATTAGAATATATGAAATAACAAAAACATATTTTGAATTTGCAATTATAAAATACATGTATTTTAAGATGGTGAGATAAAGATGGATTCTGAGAAAATACAAGAAATATCTATGCTTCTTGCAGCAATATTTTTAAGTGCATATGCCGTATGTTTAAGTCTGGGGCAGGTTTTAGTTTCTGACATTTTTTCGCCCTTGTGCTGTCTAATGGTTTTTATATGCATAATAGTAGTGGGGAATTTATATAAAAGCTATAAATATTCAATATACTGTTTTGCCTTTGGTGCCTTTACATGGATGATGGGAGATATCTTTTTCTTTATAGACACGCATAATATTTATAGTAATGAAGTTATGAGCCATGTATCCGATGGATTTTATAAAATTACAAGCTTTATGTATATTGCTGGTTTACTCATAAATATTTGGATAGATTATACCAGAAGTGATATATGGAAACTTATTGTTAAAACTGTGGTATTTACCAATATAATTTATATTTTCTCATCTACGTGGTTCGAACAGAGCCTGCAGGTTACTATTGATTATTCAGCTTTCAAATTTAATAATTTAGTAGGTCTTTTGATAGCTATGTCTGTAATAACCTTAAGTCTTATCATAATCGTTGACAGGGGAAAAAAGCATATTTCATTTTTCTCCATATGTCTTTTCCTGGGATTATTCCTGTATGGAATACTGGATATCAGATACAGCTTTGTTGAGGTTGCGGGGATTGATCCGGAAGCTAATGTAGCGGATATTTCTTTTTTAATAAGTATTGTCCTTTTGGGACTGGCCTTTACCAGCAGATCTATAGGAATTTTCTATGATAATACTATAGGCAGGGTAAGACATGAGGCGGGAAGAATGTCTTTGTTAGTTGTTATCGGATTTTTGTTAATCGGTATCGTAGCTTTTTTAGTAGGATTTATGAGTCTCAAAAAAATAATTATATTAACATTTGTTTCTGTAATATATATTATTTTGTGGTATATTATTCATCAAATTGATAAAAAGGAAAAAGAAAAAATGCCTTAAACTCTTATATAGTGCAGAAAGTAGCAATAAAACTTTTTTAGAATGCCACTATTAAATGATTGCAAGCCTCTTCTTTTAAGCGTATAATAAAATCTGTTATTCGGTATGATGAAAGTATCACAGATAAAGAGGAGGAAAAAAATGACTTACGAAAACCTTGTAAAAGAGGCAAAAAAGGCTGTAAAAACAGTTGATGGTAAGACAATTAAAGAGCACCTTGCTGTTGAGTTTGATATCGAAGGCAAGGGGGAAGGCGCTTTCTATGTAGAATTTACAGAGAAGGGTGCTGAAGTTGAGCCATACGAGTATTATGATCACGACTTTAGAGTCAGAACAAGTGGTGATGTTGCATTAAAGGTGCTTAGCGGAGAGCTTAATCCTGAAGAGGCATTTGCAGCAGGATCATTATCAGTTGAGGGTAATACAGAAAAGCTTGCTCTTTTAAAGAGTGTTGTAGCACCTGCTGTAGAGGAAGTAAAGGCTACAAAAACAGCTGCTAAGACAACAGCTAAGAAGCCTGTTCCTAAGAAAACCACTAAAAAGCCTGCAACAACAAAGAAAAAATAATTTATATTTAAAAGAAAATCAGAATTTATGAAGAACCGTTGTTTTATCCTGTAATGTGCAGAGTATAGATACAGCGGTTCTTTTTTGCATTTATTTAAGAATCTAAAAAATAAAAATCTATAGATAATTCACAAAATAATTCACCACATTAAAGCATTGAATGTTATAATATCTTCGTTGGTGTTTGGGAAGGAATTTTTCTTTTTTCCAGGCTTCAAAATAAGTTTATTTATATTGAAATAATAAAAATATGCCCTGGTCCCATATAGGCATGGCGATAAATAAGGAGAAAAAAATGAGTGATTACAAGTTAAATACGAAATGCGTTCAGGCAGGATACACACCCGGAAACGGAGAACCACGTCAGATACCGATTATCCAGTCTACTACTTTTAAATATGATACAAGTGAAGATATGGGTAAGCTTTTTGATCTGGAAGCCAGTGGTTATTTTTATTCCAGACTTCAGAATCCAACCTGCGATCATGTAGCTGCTAAGATTGCAGAGCTTGAAGGCGGTAGTGCGGCTATGCTTACATCTTCCGGACAGGCTGCTAATTTTTTTGCCATGTTTAATATTTGTGAATGCGGAAGTCATGTAGTATCATCCTCATCAATTTATGGCGGCACCTTTAACCTTTTGTCAGTTACCATGGCTAAAATGGGAATCGAAGTAACTTTTGTTTCTCCTGACTGTACAGAAGAAGAGCTGAATGCTGCTTTTAAGGATAATACAAGAGCTGTATTTGGTGAAACAATTGCTAATCCGGCTCTTACAGTTCTGGATATTGAAAAGTTTGCAAAGGCTGCTCACAGTCACGGTGTTCCGCTTATTGTGGACAATACATTCCCTACCCCTGTTAATTGCAGACCTATTGAATGGGGAGCAGATATAGTTACACATTCTACCACTAAGTATATGGATGGCCATGGTTCAGCTGTTGGCGGTGTTATTGTTGATAGCGGTAAATTTGACTGGATGGCTCATGCCGATAAATTCCCGGGACTTTGCACTCCTGATGAATCTTATCATGGAATCACTTATGCTGAGAAATTCGGAAAAGAGGGTGCGTTTATTACTAAATGTACATCACAGCTTATGAGAGACCTGGGATGTGTTCAGTCTCCACAGAGTGCATTCATATTAAATCTGGGACTTGAATCTCTCCATGTTCGTATGCCTCGTCATGTTGAAAACGGACAGGCAGTGGCTGAATTCTTAGAAGCACAGCCACAGGTTACATCCGTTAATTATCCGGGTCTTAAGAGTAATAAGTATTATGAAATAGGTCAGAAGTATCTTCCTAATGGTGGTTGTGGTGTTGTATCCTTTGAACTTTCAGGTGGAAGAGCAGCTGCAGAGAAGTTTATGAAGAATCTTAAGCTTGCTGCTATTGAAACCCATGTTGCTGATGCAAGAACCTGTTGTCTTAATCCTGCAACATCAACCCACAGACAGATGAATGATGAACAGCTTGAAGCAGCAGGTATACCTGCTGGACTTATCAGAATTTCCTGTGGCCTTGAAGATAAGGAAGACCTGATTGCAGATTTAAAACAGGCTCTTGAGAAAATCTGATTGTAATTTTTGAAACTAAATACATAAAACAAAGCTTATCGCTTTGCATTTTTTGTTACCGAAAAAGTGCAGAGAGATAAGCTTTTTTTATGATATAGGAAATTTCTCCGAAATTCCTATATCATAAAAAACGCTCCGCTATGGATGCGCACTCGCGCGATAGGAATATGTTGTATAAATGCAACCGCGCTCGGCGCGAGAATGTCGCAAGCGACATTCTTTTTTATTAATAATAATATGAATTGATTTCCACATAAATGATATAAATTTTTAATTATTATCAAGAGCATATTTCTATAAATGAAAATAATTTTCAAAAGATTTAAGCTAAATTAAAAAAAGATTAAAAGATTATAAAACACGGAAATGTCAACGAAATAGTGATAAAATGTTCTTACGATTAACATGACTTTTAAAGTCGGTATAAAAATAGTAACAGGAGGTACTGTAATGGCAAACAATGTAAAAGCGAATGCGAAATCATCAAACAAGCATATCCGATCCAGAAAAGGTATGGGAATTCTTCCTAAAATGCTGGTCATGATTTTGCCGGTTGTAATTATTGCATTGCTGGTTGTTGCGCTTGTAAGTAGTTCAATGGCTAAAACTGCTGTAAATGAGCAGACAGCCAATTATATTCATGCAGAGCTTGACAAAAATATAAATATTATTGATGGAAAGCTTGAAAAGGTCAGAACCACGGCAGAAGCTCTTTCTATCGTTGTTTCCAATACATATCAGGGTATGCCCATGACGGGATATGCTGATACCTTTGGGAATATGGTTTTAAATGATGACCTTATTTCCGGTGCCGGTATCTGGTTTGAGCCAAATACATATACAGGAGATGAGGCTTATGCAGGTCAGGAATACGTTGGACCATACTGGTACGAGGATAATGGAAGCATAGTAGAGGACTGGTCCTATTCAAATGCTGAATATGATTACTTTTCACAGGAATATTATTTAAATGCCAAAGCTATGACAAGCCTTAAAGCAGTCATTACAGATCCTTATTATGATCCTTCAAGTGGAACCATAATGGCCTCCTGCTCGGCACCTATTTATGATATAAACGGAAAATTCATGGGTTGTGTAACCTGTGATATGACACTTGATATTATTTCAACACTTGTCAGTGAAATTACAGTCGGTGATAGTGGAAATGCAATGATGACCACAGGAAGTGGTGTATATATTTATGCAAAAGAAGAAGAGAAAATGCAGTCCGGGCTTAATATAGCAGACGATGAAGGAGATATAGCAACTATTGCATCTTCACTTCTTAGCCAGGATGAAGGCATGGAAATTATAGGTGAACCCGGAATGTATCTGAATGCATTCTTTTCTACTGTTCCTGAGGTGGGGTGGAAGCTTATTATCATCATGTTCCAGTCTGAAATTAATGCACCTATTACCAACATGAACAGAGTAATCTTTATGATTAGTGCTATTGCAATTATTGTAGCTGTAGTTGTAATCGGTATTATTGCAAAGACAATAGCCGGAACGATTTCAAGTGTTAATGATTTTGCCAGAGTTCTTGCATCCGGTGACTTTACAGTTAATTCACTTAAGACCAAACGAAATGATGAGCTTGGTGATATGAGTGATTCGCTTAATGAAATGTTTAAGAACAATAGTAATATTATTTCAAATATTTCATCCGAATCCGGAAATATCAATGATGCTTCCAGCACACTTGGAGCTATGTCCGAGGAGCTTGCAGCAGAATTTTCTAAGATTTCCGAGAACATGGTAGTTGTAAATGATGCCATGATGAGTACAGGAGCTGCAACAGAGGAGGTTTCAGCCTCTGTACAGGAAGTAAATACATCTGTTGAAGATCTTGCAAGAGAAACAGAATCTGCCAGCAGGGAAGTTAAGGAGATTAAGAAGAGAGCTCTTGATATTCAGGAAAATAGCCGCAGACAACATGATATAGCTATAAATATTGCAAATGAAAGAAGAGATGAACTTGAAGCAGCAACTGCAAGAGCAGAGGTTGTTAATGAAATTGCAAACCTTGCAAATGCTATTTCTGAAATTGCCAGCCAGATTAATCTTCTGTCTCTTAATGCAAGTATCGAGGCAGCAAGAGCCGGAGATGCAGGTAAGGGATTTGCGGTAGTTGCTCAGGAAATCAATAAACTTGCTACAGAAACAGATGATGCCGTTAAGCAGATTCAGGATACTGTTGATAGTGTACAGGAAGCCTTTACAGATCTTTCAACGGGATCAAACAAGCTTCTTGAATTTGTTACCGAAACCGTTACTCCTGATTATGACAGCTTCATTCAGGTGGGTGAACAATATGGTAATGATGCTAATCTTTTTGGAGATCTTTCGGATAAGATTTCAGAGATGGCAGAAAATATTCAGGCTAATATGAATGAAGTTAATAAGGCGGTTCAGAGTATTGCTGAATCTACTCAGGAAACCGCAAGCCGCAGTGCTGATGTTACAGACTCTGTAAGCAGTGTATCCGATGCAGTTGATTCTGTTGCCGATCTTGCTACCAAGCAGCAGGCTACAGCAGGAACACTTACAGAAATTGTAAGTCAGTTTAAACTTAAGTAAGTTACACTATGACATATTTAGAAAAAAGAAGTACGAAATTTGTACTTCTTTTTTCACTTTATAAAAGAAACATTTTATAGTTATTTTAATATATTGATTCTTATGTTTTAGTAAGGGGTGGTCGATATTTATTATGACTGCTAAGGAGAGCATCGATTTTAGTTTCAGGGAGACTTTAAATCGATGCTTTTTTTATAAAAAGGTGTGCGCAGCCTTTTTACTTCTAAGTAGTCTGCCCGGGTGCACAGGGCAATTGTAAGAGGCATTTAACTCATGAGGGGTTAAACACAACATGTATTTGCTGCAAAAGGAATTTTGTCGTAAGGCGTAGCAAATGCTTTGAATTGGTATAAAACCAATTTTACAACAAGAGGTAATGCCTATGATCGTAACAGACAGTAAAATCGAATTGAGTTCAAGCAGAGCTTTTAAACAGTTCAGTTCTCGTTCGGTTGCAACAGGGCTTCTTAGCAACAGCAGATTCATGAGGGATTTGCAAAATGTTGCTTCGGGTTCGGGAAAAGATACACTTGAGATATCAGAGGGTGACACCATGGGTGAACTGACCTATAATATGTCAGCCGGAAGATCTGACAAGACAGGTTCATCAACCCAAATCAGTAAAAGAGCACAGGAACTTGCAGATATCAGGATTAAGCTCCTGCAGCAGATACTGACAATGATGCAGGGGTTATCTGGAAGGCATGACAATTTTTTTGATAAAGTAAGCTCTCAGATAAGTTCAATGATGTCAATGGGAAGCGGTTACAGCAGTGTTACTACCATGGAATCTTATTATGAAGAAACTGAAATGACAACATTTCAGGCCCAGGGAGTTGCTTATACTGCTGACGGAAGAGAAATAGATTTCGGTGTTGATATCAGTATGTCAAGGAAATATACCCAGTACACATCTATGGAGGTAATAAGAGATGTGCCACTCCTTGATCCACTTGTTATAAATGTAGGTGGTGGGGTTACAGGAATATCCGATCAACATTTTTACTTTGATTTGGACAGCGATGGAGTTGAAGAAAATATTCCTGCTCTTAAAGAAGGCTCAGGCTTTCTTTCTTATGACAAAAACGGTGATGGCATAATAAATGATGGCAGTGAATTATTTGGCGCAAGTACCGGAGATGGTTTTGGTGATCTGGCCAAGTATGATAGTGACAATAACGGATGGATTGATGAGGCGGATGAGATATTTGATAAGCTTAAGGTCTGGTTCAAAGATGAAAACGGTGATGATAAGCTTATAAGTTTAAAGGAAGCAGACGTTGGAGCAATATATCTTGAACATTCGGATACTGAATTTACCATGCAGGGTATGGATATGATGGTAAATGCAATGATCAGGCAGACAGGAGTATTCCTTAGGGAAAGCGGTGGTGTCGGAAATATTCAGCAGGTTGACCTTGCAGCTGATAAAGGCAGCAGGACTGAAAATAAAACTTCACCACTTGAGGAATTCAATAAAGCAGTTTCTACAGGAGGTGTCCCAATCTAAATATCTTTGATTATAGTTATGCACATGGGTGCGGGTAAATATACCTGCACCCTTTTTATGGTTCTTAAGCCTTGAAGTATTTGACTTTTAAGAGTAATTTATTAAGTATGAAAAAATTATTTTATCTTTTATCTGTATTTACAATTATTTTTGGAATAAAAATTACTTCCTTTGATAGCCTGGCAGTTGATGATTCTCCTGCTGTAAAAGGTATTTATGTATCAGGTCCCATGGCAGGAACCGATAATCTGGATAATCTCATAGAGCTTATTGATTCCACAGAACTTAATACAGTGGTTATTGATGTAAAAAATGATGATGGACAAATAACTTATAACATGGAGCTTGAAGCATTGGAAGATACAGGTGCCTGCACAAGCTTTATTGGTGATGCTGATGAGCTCATCGAAAAGTTAAAAGAGCATAATATCTATACCATTGCAAGAGTTGTATGCTTTAAAGATCCGATACTTGCAGTAAAAAGACCGGACCTTGCCTTATTAAAAAAAGACGGGACCCCTGTTACTGACGGAAATGGTCTTGCCTGGGTCAATCCATACAATACCGGAGTATGGAAATATATTGTTGATATTGCCTGCAAAGCAGCAGAGGATGGTTTTGACGAAGTACAGTTTGACTATGTCAGATTTCCTGTGGGAAGTGATGCCAATCAGGCTTCTTACGGTGTTGCCATGAACAGCAATATCAAAAGGCACACCATACAATCTTTTCTAAAATATGCAGTTCACAGACTTCATAATGAAGGAATTACGGTTTCAGCCGATGTGTTTGGAACTATTATAGGTAATGAAGTTGACGAAAATGCCGTAGGACAGGACTATGCTGCACTATGTGAAATAGTCGATGCGATTTCACCTATGATATATCCTTCTCACTATGGTCCGGGTAATTTTGGACTTGCAGTACCTGATGCACAGCCCTATGAAACCATAAAAGCAGCCATGGAAGCTTCTGTTACAGAATTAAGCGGAATTGATGAAGCGGAAAGAGCAATTGTACGCCCCTGGCTTCAGGCATTTACCGCTACATGGGTGGAAGGCCATATCAGTTATGATGGTGATGCCATCAGAGCCCAGATTCAAGGACTCTATGATGCAGGTTATGAAGAGTGGATTCTCTGGAATGCCGCCAACAGATACTCTTCAGCAGGTCTTTTATCTGAATGACAGTTATATAATCTGTAAAAAATCTCATTTACCAATAAAATAGCGATAAGAAAAACTCCACAAGAAAAACGTTTTCCTTTTGGTACTATCTTACATTGACGCATTTTTAAATTGTGTTTATGATTTATTTGGAAACGTTACCGAATATATAAAAGTGGAGGGAAGTATGAAAAAGATAATGTATAGGATATGGTCAGTTACAATGGCTTTTATTCTTTTGTTCGGTGCAGCTTTGACTTTTTGGAGCTTGCCTGTAACAGTAAGAGCAGAAGATGGGGTGACCATAAGGCTTCATTACAACAGACCGGACGGAGAATATGACGGATGGGATGTATGGATGTGGCCTGAGGGCGGCGAAGGCGCAGCCTATGCTTTTGAAGAAAAAGATGGGGAGCAGATAGCCACTTTTTTGGCGCAGCCCGGAGTATCATCTGTGGGATTTATAGTACGAACCCAGGATTGGACTAAAGACATAAATGAAGATCAGTTTATTGATATATCAGAAATGGTTTCCGGTTCTGTAGATATATATGTGGAATCCGGTGTTGAAGGATATAGCAAAGAATATGGGGAGGATGCTGTGACAGGAACTAAGTTGAAAAAAGCTTGTTACAATCAGGACGGAACAATTACTATTACTCTTACCGGTGAAGCCGATGATGCTCAGAAAAAGAGCTTAAAGGTTACAGGAAGAGATGGCGAAACTCTTATTACCGGAATAGAGGATGGAGATGAAGAGTATACTTATGTTTGCGTACTTGAGAAGGAACTGGATATTAATAAATCTTATAAAATTACCTTTGAAGATACTGAATATGATATAAATATGCCAATTATTTATTCTACCGAAGAATTTGAAAAAGAATATACCTATTCGGGTGATGATCTGGGTATGACCTATACAAGTAATAAGACTGATTTCAGAGTATGGGCCCCTACAGCAGATGCAGTAACCCTAAATCTGTATGAATCAGGAAACAGCTGGGCAGATGATCTTTGTGAACAGATTGAGATGACAAAGGATGTAAACGGTACCTGGACAGCTTCTAAAAGCGGAGATTGTAACGGTATATACTATACATTTACGGCAGAACTTGATGGAAGAATGGTTGAGGCCTGTGACCCTTATGCAAGAACCACAGGAGTAAACGGTAAAAGAGCAATGGTCATTGACCTTGACTCTACTGACCCGCAAGGATGGGATGAGGATACCAATCCCCATGCCGGAGAATCCATAAATGATGCAATCATCTATGAGCTGCATTTAAGAGATTTATCTGCAGATGAAAGTTCAGGAATTACCAATACCGGAAAGTTTTTAGGACTTGCTGAAACAGGCACAGTTACTGCTTCCGGTATCTCCACAGGACTTGATCATATAGTTGATCTTGGAATAACCCATGTGCACCTTCTTCCTATATATGATTTTGGCTCAGTAGATGAAACCCATACCTATGAGAATTTATATAACTGGGGTTATGATCCTGTAAATTATAATGTACCGGAAGGTTCTTATTCTACAGATGCAAGTGATGGACAGGTAAGAGTATCCGAGCTTAAGACCATGATAAAGACTATGCATGATAATGGTCTTAGTGTAGTAATGGATGTTGTTTATAATCACGTGTACAGCGGAGATGATTTCTGCATAAACCGACTGGTACCGGGATATTTTTCAAGAATTAATTCCGACGGAACTTATTCCAATGGCTCAGGCTGTGGTAACGATACTGCGTCTGAGCGTTCGATGGTCAAAAAATATATTGTTGATTCTGTATGTTATTGGGCAGATGAATATCATATGGATGGCTTCAGATTTGATCTTGTGGGTCTTCTTGATACAGAAACGGTAAATGAAATTGTAGAGGAGGTACATAAGGATCATCCTGACGTGATTTTCTACGGTGAAGGCTGGTCAATGTCCACTGATTTAACAAAAGAGGGCTACACACTTGCCACTCAGGTTTCCTCTGAAAAAACACCGGACTTTGCATTTTTTAATGATACTATCAGAGATGCATTAAAGGGAAGTGTATTTAATACTGGAGAAGCAGGCTTTGTTTCGGGGGCTCTTAATAAAGAAAATTCAATAGCAACTTCCTTTATGGCTATGGAAACCTGGAGCAAAAATCCTTCGCAGATCATTCAATATGCATCATGCCATGATAACCTTTCTCTCTTTGACAGGATTCAAATAGTCAGAACAGATGCTTCCTTTGAAGAACTTGTTAAAATGAACAATCTGGCAGCAGCTATATATCTTACCTCTGAAGGAGTGCCTTTTATGCAGGCCGGAGAAGAAATGCTAAGAAGTAAGGTAAAAGAGGATGGTTCCTTTGATGAAAACAGCTATGCCTCAGGTGATGAAGTAAATGCCATTAAATGGGACAATCTTGATAATGAAGAATATATGGAAACCTATGAATTTTACAAGGGACTTATTGAATTCAGAAAGGAACATCCCGCCCTCAGGCTGACGGACAGTGAGAGCATATCGGAATCAGTAACAGCCATTACACCGGATGAAAATACAATTACTTCTTCAGCACTTGATAAAAATATGGTTGCATTTGACATCAAAGGGGATTCTATAGAAGGGGAAAACGCCGGTGAAATATTTATTGTATTTAATGCCAACAATGAAGCAAAAACCGTAGAGATTCCTGATGGAAACTGGAACGTATATGTAAGGGGAAACGAGGCGGGAACTGAGATACTTGACACAGTTTCCGATAAGAATGTTAATGTTGAGGCAATTTCTTCTCTTATTTTGGTAAAAGAAGATGCAAAAATGGAAACTATAGAAGAAAATAACGTTTCCTTCCTGCAGAAAATTTGGAACTTTATATTCCATTAACCCAGTAAATGAGAAGGTTTACTGTTATTTTACCCAAAATCGCAATTTAGAACATTTTGTGAACTATAAAAAAACATATTGCAAATAAAATTACGTCTTTGTATAATCTCCTTTGTTCATATGACAAATAAATAACAAAACATATAGGCAAAGCAGGCGAAAGCCTGTGACGCAAAGCTAAAGGGACTTTAAAATGTCAGCCAGTTGCACTTAAAAACGCATGGTGACACAAGTCTCTGTGCGTTTTTTATTGTGAAGGAGAAAAAATGAAGAAAAGATTATCGTTTATTGGAAAATTGTGTGGAGCTGCATTGATTATGCTTATTACAATGGCTGTTGTTCTTACTACTGTTTCTATAAATATGATTGAAAAAGCATATTATAAGTCTTTTGAAGAAGAACTTTTTGTTTAGGCTGTTCAGCTTTCAGATTCTGTATGCAATCAGTTTGAAGGCGATTGGTATCTGAATGAAGACGGCGAGCTTATGAAAGGTGAAGTATCCGTTCATGATATGTATCAGGCTCAGTTGGATGATTTATATGAGCGTACAGGTATTTCATATACTATCTTCTATAATAATGTCAGATATATTACTACCATGACTGATGGAGAAACAGGACTTAGAATGGAAGGTACAACAGCTTCAACAGAAGTAGCGGATATTGTTATCAATAAAGGAGAAGAATACCTTGCATCTAATTTTGAAATAGGCGGAAAGATTTGGTATGCATATTACTGCCCAATAAAAAATTCAGAC